>CAYYNL010000029.1:0-23057 GCA_964472925.1 uncultured Fibrobacter sp.
TCCTTACCGGCGGAGGAACAGCAGGCCATGTTACTCCAAATATCGCCCTTCTTCCATATCTCCGTAATGCAGGATTCGAAATACATTATATAGGCACAGCCAACGGCATAGAACGTGAACTGATAAAAAAAGAAAATATTAGTTATCATTCAATTAGTGCCGGAAAACTGCGAAGGTATTTTGATTTCAAAAACTTCACCGATCTCTTCAGAATAATGGCAGGATTTTTTCAGGCATTGCTGATTATTGCCAGAATAAATCCCGATATTGTTTTCAGTAAAGGGGGATTTGTTTCCTGCCCTGTGGTTTGGGTTTCCTGGCTCTTAAGGAAACCGGTAATAATTCACGAGTCGGATATGACTCCTGGCTTGGCTAACAAACTCTCCATCCCCTTTGCCAGAAAAATCGGATACAGTTTTCCAGAGACCAAAAAACATCTTCCTGAAGGTAAAGGTGTTCACAGCGGTCTGCCAGTCCGAGAATCGATTTTTTCCGGTAATAGGGAGGAAGGAAAACGCTTATGTGGATTTTTGGATGACAAACCAGTAATACTGGTTATCTGTGGAAGCCAGGGTTCTCAGATCATTAATAAGATTGTTCGGGAATCGCTCCCAATTCTTCTGACCGATTTTAATATCTGCCATATCTGTGGTAAGGGAGGAACAACAGAAAATCAACCCGGCTACCATCAATTTGAATATGTAAATGAGGAACTTCCTCACCTTTTCGCTCTTGCCGACATTGCAATCTCCAGGTCTGGCGCAACCACCCTGTTTGAACTTTTGGCACTGGCTAAACCAGCGCTTCTTATTCCCCTGGCAACAAATGCCAGTCGTGGGGATCAGATTCTCAATGCCAGATCATTTGAGAGTCAGGGTTTCAGTAAGCTGCTTTATCAGGATCAGTTAAGTAAAGAAACTTTGACTCAGCAGATCATGCTGGTTTACCAGAACCGTGACGAAATGATTTCAGCAATGAAAAAAACTTCCATACCCAATGGCCTTAAGGCTGTTACCAGGCTTATAGAGGAGCAGATTAAATAAGGATCTGTTTTTTTTGAAAAACGAATCACCATGTCAAAACTACCATCAGATAAATTCATCGAGAAGTTTTCTCCTTTAAGGGAAGTAAAAGACTGTGAGTTTATCAGCGCACATCAGGCCATCAATTTTTTTGATTTCTGGGATGCCCTGGAAAAAGATTTAGGCAGAGAATGCATTCCTTTCTGGGGAGCGGTTTGGCCTGCAGCTAAATGTCTGGCACGATTTATAAGAACGCAGAGAAATTTGCTCAGAAATAAAACTGTATTAGATTTTGGATGCGGCAGTGGGGTTGTCAGCATAGCTTCCGCCATGTATGGTGCTTCGCGAGTAATTGCTAATGATATCGATCCTGTAGCACTCTATATTGCCCAGAAAAACTTCAAAGCAAACGGAGTAAACGTAAAAACCGAATGCAGAGATCTGTTAAAACAACCTCTCAGTACCACTTTTGATCTGATTTTTGTTGTAGACATGTTTTATGAGCGACACACTTCTCAACTTTTGCTGCAATTCTTATATAAGCACATAGAGCTGGGGGCAGAGGTGATTATTTCTGATGGAAACAGGCCGTTTGCTCCAAAAAACAGATCAGAAACTCTTTTTAAAGAAGAATTAGAGGTGGATAAAGAACTGGAAGGAGTAAGCAGTCGCGCTGTGAAGATAATGAGATTACAGTAATCCTGATTACGAAAACGCAAAAGTAACTACTCAGGTAACTGGACAAAAATTAACGCAATGATAGCCAAACCGGTAAAAACAGGAACGAATATCAAACATTATAAAATCAGAAGTAATCTGGAACAGGAACCATAGCCTGAGCCTTTACATTTATCTCACCTTTATAAAGTTTAAGGGGGGAGTCATCGGTATTTATGCCAAAAGGAAGATTTTCTAAAATCCCATCCGCTCTGTTATTGATTTTTTCTCTTTTTATAATCTATGGTACCAGTTTACCATTTAATATAAGGGGAATACAAAATTTTCAAAATAGAATTACAGGGATAAACTGGATACCATTTATGGCCCTTGATGGCAGCCGGGCTCCTATTTCCGATTGTATTCAAAACATCTTGCTTTTTATGCCAATCGGATTTTTCGGATGGATTTCGACCAGAAGATTCAATTTCAAAATCAATAACTGTCTGATTGTGCTGTTTTATGGTGCATTCTTAAGCTTTTCAGTTGAATTTTTTCAGTTATTTACTACAGACAGAACTACATCAGTAACCGATCTTGTAACCAATACTACAGGTACCTTTTTTGGAATGATTCTGGCTTTTCTTATTAGAAATTCATGGAAAAAGATCAGTAATCAGGAGATGATAATTAAAATTTCCCATTATCCTCTTTTTATTCCTTTCATTTTTCTGGCCTGTATCATTTGTGCTTATCTTCTTTTGCCCTTTGATTTTGCCCTCGATTACAGTCTGTTTAAATTAAAACTTCATCGTATTTTTAACAACCCATTGCATTTTTCCTTTTCCGGTAAAAACGAACCGCTCACCATTCTTTTTTTCGCTGTCTTTACATTTCTGTGTTTAAAGATTCTCAAGCAATTAAAAGCCAATTCTTCTACATTGATAGCCTTATCCGGATTGTTACTCTTTAGCTTTTTTCTCGAATCACTTCAATTAATCATTAAATCACGAGTTCCGGAATTAACTGATATAATTGTTGAAGCTATCGGTATTTTAGCCGGTTTTCTTTTTTTTCTGCTATGTCAGAAGGGATTTCCCGGACTGCAATCAGTTTTGAAAATTTCATTCCTTCTCGCTTTTATCAGCAATCAATTTTATCCATATAAATTTTCCTGGTCTTTTCATAAAATAATCTGGCATCCCTTCTTTTCAAGCAATTCTCATTCGACTATGGTAAATCTGAGTAACACTATAGAAACCAGCATTATCTACTCTTTTGCAGGATATCTTTATCATCATTTATACAAAAACTTCAGCACAAAAAGTTATTCCATGATAGTGGTTCTGGCAATAATCACTGCCATAGAAGTTCTTCAAGGCTGGGTAGCCGGAAAAAATCCAGATATGACCGATACTACAGTAGCATTTCTGGTGTTTTTATTTGGCAGGTTTGTATGTGAAAATGAGAAGATGATATTTGCAGATGTTGGTAAGCCGCTTCTTGAAATTTCACAGAATTGATTTTTCACACACTGGCTTTTTGATTTTGTGACAGAAAAGCTGAGATTTTTTTCAGGGTATTTTAACCAGAAACATATTTTTCCAGTTTTTACCTGTAATAAAGAAGCGATTTTCCATTGGCAGAAATGCTATTCCATTAAGTACATTGTCTTGCGATCCAGGTTTTTCGATTTCAACCAGTTCGGTACAGTCGATTATTCTTAAAACTGCTCCAGTTTTCGGAGAGATTTCATAGATAAAATCACTGAACCATACATTAGCCAGAATTTTTCCGTTTGCATATTCCAGTTCGTTAAGATTTATCAATGGTTTTCCATTAAGAGTGACTGGCAACTTTCTGATAATTTTAAAATTCTGGTCCCTGAAATACAGGGTATCCGAACCGTTACTCATAATCATTAAGTTTGAGTCTGTAGCCAGCCCCCATCCTTGGCCCCCATAGGGGATGGTTTTTATAATAGCGAGATTTTCGTTGTAAACTATGCATATCTGCTCTGTCCAAGTAATCTGATAAAGCAGGTCATTAAAAAAGGCACATCCTTCTGCAAATACATCAGGAAGAAATTTTCTTGTTTTAATTACACCGTTTGTATCCAAAATACGGATTGTTGACTGACCGACGATACCGGTACTTTCATAGAGCCTTCCATCTCTGTAAAGAAGTCCCTGGGTAAATGCAGTAGAATCGTGAGGAACAGAATTTATAATTTCCGGTTTTACGGTATCGACAATTCCCGGGCTGATCTCCTGTTTTTTTGAGCACAGGCATAACAGCAATATTAACAAAAAATTATTTCTTCTGAAGAAAAAAAATCTCATTATTTTAACAAAACAGATTATGATTGTAAATATCTCGTATTGAAAAGAAAGACATAAAACAGTGCAGATAAAATCAGACTGCCCGACATATTAACTTGCAATAAAAAGCCAGGCAGAAGTTATGTTAAAGCTGCAAATCAGGTTTAAGTCTCTTCAATCAGATAATCATCTGCTTCAGTGAATGTTTCGTTACGTTCTTCTTTCCAGGCCATAAGCTGTCGTGTACGGCTTGGATGTTTGAGTTTACCTAGAGCCTTGGTTTCTATCTGACGCACTCTCTCACGGGAAATGTTAAAGATTTCGCCGATTTCTTTTAGAGTTTTGATGCGTCCGTCGTCAAGCCCAAAACGCATCACCACAATCTCTTTTTCTTTTTCGGTGAGTGAGTCAAGAACCTGTTTTATCTGATCCCTGAGATGCATAAGAGACATACGGACTGAAGGATCTTCGGCTTTAGTGTCCTCAATGTATTCGCCTATAGTAGTACCGCCATCATTACCGATTTCCATGTCAAGGGAGATCGGTTCCATAGAATATTCCAGTGCGGTTTGTACTTTACTTACAGAACATCCCAGAGCTTCAGCGAGTTCTTCATGGCTAGGTTCATAACCATATTCCATCACCCATTTTTTACATAAGCGAATAGTTTTGTTGACCAGTTCGAGGGTATTTGCCGGAATTCGAATAGCTTTTGATTTATCATTTATCGCCCTGGAGATTGCCTGTCTTATCCACCAGGTGGCATAAGTACTGAACTTATAGCCTTTGCGGTAATCAAAATTTTCAACCGCTTTAATGAGTCCGCGATTACCTTCCTGTATCAGATCAATAATCTCCATTCCCCTGAGTATATATTTTTTGGCAATACTTACTACAAGCCGCACATTTGCTTCAATGATAGCACATTTAGCCTGATTGCGCATGTCCTCCCAGTGCTTGAATTCTTCATACAATTCCTTTTTGTGCTCATCAAGCAAACTCTTTTTATGCTTTTCCAGAATCAGCTCAATCTGCTTGGGATTTAATCGAAGTTTTCTGCATAAAGCAATTATTTCGTCCTGAACACTCTGGATTTTTTGATTAGTTGCCTCAGAATCAGGCTTATCGGATGTCTCCTTTTCCATGGCAGAAATGCTATTAGCTTTTCGCTTTATCATGGAGACAATGCGGATAAATTCCTTTCTCAAGGTTTCAAGATCTTCATCTTTGGAAAATTGCTCATCTTCAATCTGAAGAACATCGATACATTCAAGCTCTTCATTTTTGAGCTCTTCTGAAATCCGGTACAGGCTTTCCAGTGAAGCACTGTTGCGGAAAGCCATATCAAAGAGTTTCCCCTGTGCATACTCCATTTGCATGGCATATTCGGTTTCCTGTCCTCTTGAAAGAAGAGGAACTCTTCCCACTGTATTGAGATAAACCCAGGTGGGATCGGTATAACGGGGTTGACGTCTTGCTGCGATAAGCCGTCTGGTTCTGCGTTCGTATAAAGGCTCTTTTTCTTTTACGAATGCGTTGATAGCGATGTTTTCGCGAGCCAGAATCTGTTGAACGCGTTCCCGTTCCTGAGGTGTGGAAGCCACCTCTTCGATCTGGGCCTCAGTGACAAAACCTTGAAGTGCGGCTAATTTCCTAAGACGCTGCGTTGTACGATCAACAACGACTGTCGCTTCAGTTTGTTTTTCGGATTCTTTTTTCCTGCTCATTCTACCCCGTCCAGCTCCTGTAATTGCGACGTAAAGTCTTTTAACTGTAAAAGCAGCTCAGCACGCCTTTGTGGTACATTTTTCATCTCAATTTTGATTTTTCTGATCATGGCCTTAATAAACTTGGAACGAAGATGAACGATCTTTTGCACCAGTTCATCATGGATATGATCTTCCAGGGCAGGTCTGACAAGCAGTAGTGAAATTATACGCTTAATTTCAGGATCTGAAGCTTTGAGAGCTAACTCGGCTACATCTCCTCCCTGCTCATAGGTCTGAATCAATAATGAATATATATCACCGGATATGTTGTCCGTAAGTGTTTCAGGGGCAACATATTGGCGCGCTTCTGCAATAAACTCCGGTTTAGTTACCAATATCCTTAGAAAGCTTCCTTCCAGAGTATTTATAAAACGTTCATCATCATTCTGTTTCTTCCCCAATTCAATACCAGGATCGTTTCCATTCCCTGATCTGAAAGTTTGCTTTCCATAATTATAAGCGTTATAAATCTTACCATTGTGAGCACTGCTTTGGGAATAAGCTTTTGTTGCAGTACCATAAAAATTTGGCAAAGGCTCTTTGACATAAGAAGCCTGTAAATCATTTATCCTATTATATACCAGCTTTTCATCCAGTTCCAGTCGTTCTGCAATTTCCTTTTTAAATTTCTGCTGAGCTATAGTATCTTTAAGCGATTTGATTAAAGGGTTTAAAGCAGCAATAACTGCAGATTTTCCACGGCTGGTTCGCCCATCATGTTCACTTATCATTTTATCAATGATAAAAGGCATCCAGTCTTTAGAACTGTTTATCTGCTCCAGAAAAGATTGTTTCCCAAATTTTTTGATATAAGAATCCGGATCTTCATCTCCTGGAAGAACCAGCACAGAAATATCAAAATTAAACGGTGCTAATACATAAATGGCTCTTATTGCTGCAGTCTGCCCAGCCGAGTCTCCATCAAAGAGCAGCACTATACGTGAGCAGAAACGAATAAGAATCTGGGCGTGTTCTTCGGTTAAGGCGGTCCCGGATGAAGCAACCATGTTGCGTATTCCTGCCTGATACATGGTGAGATAATCCATATATCCTTCCACTATTATCACAAATCCGCTTTCTTTTATATATTGGCGAGCCTGATATAAACCGTAAAGCACGCTTTTTTTCTTATAAAGAAGAGTCTCAGGAGAATTTAGGTACTTTGGGGTGACATCTGCTTCAATTGCTCTTCCGGCAAATCCAATCACTTTGCCCGACAGATCAAACAAAGAAAACATCACCCGATTTCGGAAACGATCATAAGCCTTTCCATCCTCTTTTTTAATTACCAGACCACAGTTAACCAGTGTTGAAGTATCGATTCCCTGGCTTTGAAAATGCATAATAAGTGAAGAATAGCCTGCAGGTGAATAACCCAAACGGAAATCACGAACCGTTTCTGGTGCCAATCCCCTGGATTTGAAATAGTCTATGGCTTGCGGTGATCGGCGAAGCGATTGGTAAAAAAATCTGGCGGCGATGTCGTGAATACGAAGCATATCGGATTTGGTTAATTGTTCTGTCGCAGATTTTTGAACAGGATGGTGCTCTGAAGGAGATTTAAGTATCACACCCGTTTCTTCGGCTAACATTTTAAGAGCATCAGAAAAACCTATTCCTTCAATTTCCTGCAAAAATGTGAATACATCGCCTCCTTTATGACAGCCGAAACAATAAAAGAAGCCCTTTACCGGATTGACCTGAAAAGAAGGTGTTTTTTCTTTATGGAATGGGCATAACCCTTTTAGAGTCTGCCCCGAACCTTTCAGGTTCACATATCTTCCTATAACAGTCGCAATATCTGCTCTGGAGCGTATCTGCTCTTTAATCGCTTCATCATAACCTGAAGTCATGCACCAGATCCTATACTAAAATACCACCCGCATTGCCTTAAGTAAACAGCTCCGTAAACATCAGTTTTCAGAAGCCCTCAAATTTAATCAATTCAACATGAATATAATATATGTGATATCAATGACTTACAACATGAACAGCCATAATTTGGAAAATAGCGGCAGAAATAAACATCGTGGTTAACTCCAAAATAGACTGAAGAAATTTTTTCAAAAAATACTTCAGGTGCTACCGGTTTGCTAATTTTTGCTTATTGTTAATTTTTTTTAAACTACTGGATCTATTTACCAGAATATGAAATTCCAAATCACAAATTCAAAAAAAAGATTGCTAAGCCATTGAAGGTGTTTTAAGGCTTCATCACCCTCCATCACTAATACACAATCTGTAACTATTACATTAATTTATGGGCACGATATAGATTGACCATACCCCTTTGGGAAAAAATTGTTTTGGGTCAGTGTTTCAAAACTGTTTTTGGGCAGTTTAATATTTATTAATTATCATCTACATTAAACCGCTTCAAATTTTACTGCAGCATAAACGAATCCCTTGAAATAATGAGTGCGATTAAGTATTGTTTGTAGGAAATTGTTACTCTTTCAGTGATATTTTTTTATGGTATAAATAACAAATACAATATGTACTTTATAATTAACATCAAAATCAAAGCTCTCCCATCCTTAATCCACATAACAGATGTATCCAAATATATTCAATAAAGTCAAGATAAACATCAGGAACCAGCGTTGGTGCAGGGTCTGGCTTGAAATGAGGAAACTATTTGAACTGTTTGTTAATAAATTCTCTGAATACCTTAAATTATTGAATTCAATTGGTATAGAATAATGGATTTATTTTCCTTCACGGTTTAGTTATGATTAAGATTTGTTACATCGGAAGAGCCAGACAAGTTGGAGGGGCCGAACTAGGCTTAGTGGATATAGTCAAAAACATCGATAAAAAACGCTTTTCACCCCTGATAATTTTACCGAACAAAAATAGCCAGAACTTTAAAATGATTCAAAAAAATCTTCCGGATGTTCCTTTGATTCATGTCTCCTTTGAGGAAAATATCTTGGAATATTTTGCTAATATTGAACAGTTCCCACTGTTGGATCCAATGGGACTGATACACTTAAGATCCGCTATTAAGAAAATTAAGCCCGATATAATTCATTCCAATGATTTTCGAGCAGGTAAGTACGGTTCAGAAGTTGCCAAATCTTTGAAAATTCCAAATATTGTAACCATACGGAGCATATATTACAAAAGGAAATATAATTTTCAGCATTTTGTGGAAAGTCGATTGGTTAAAAATGCAAATAGAATAGTGTTTAATTCAGAACGTGGTAAAGAACTTTTTAAACAACGAATAACTGCAAACAATATCATAACCATACTGAATGGAATCAATTTAAATAAATTCTCCGACCCAGTTGATTCAAATCTGATATATGAGAAATATAACATTGCTAAGAACAGAAAAATCATACTCATTCCAGCTAGAATTTGTAAAGAAAAAGGGCAGCATGTTGTTATTGAAGTAATCCCTGAAATCCTAAAAGTTTCTGAAAACCTACATTTTATATTCATTGGAAACTCACAACCTGGGCAAGAAGAGTATCTACAATCGTTGAAAAATTTTGCGATTCAAAATAATATTGAAAATCATATTACCTGGATTGATTTTTCATCAAATATGGCTCATTTTTACAAATCTTCTTTTGCTGTACTTTTGCCCTCATTTCTCGAAGGTACACCGCGGGTATTACTTGAGGCATTATCAGTAGGCGTACCTGTAATAGGATCTAGTATAGATGGAATAAATGAAATCATTTACCATGGTCAAAACGGATATAAGTTCGACCTGAATAATCCACACACTTTAATTCAAGCATTTTCAACTCTTAATTCATTAACAGAAAATCAGTATACTCAAATGAAACTGTTTTGCAGAAAAATCGCAGAAGAAAAATACAACATACAAAGAATGATTAACGAATATGAGCAATTATATGAACTGGTTCTTCAGAATCCGCATTAAAACCAAGATAAGTGATCTTTTTTCTCGTACATTCAAGGTTTGTTTATGAAAATTTGTTTTATTGCTCATAGAATAGATCAGCCGATTACTGGAGGCGAATTATATAACGATGCACTCATTGAAAGTGCAAAACTGGCCGGATATATAGTAGAAAAATGGCAGGGTGTTCACCGGGATAAATTAAACATAATCCTGAGAATTCTTCTCATGAATTTTGAATATTTTTTCAAAACAATTTTATTAACTAAAAAAGACCTGTTAATTTTTGATACCGATTTTCATGCACGTTTTTTAATCGCTTTATTATGGGCAAAATATGTTAAAAAAATTAAAACTATTGGTATTGTTCATCATTATTGTTTTTTAGTGGACAAAGGACATATTGCAAATACTATTCACTATTTATTGGAAAAATTTGTAACTAACAAATTCGATTATATGATTTTGAACAGCCATTTCTCATATAACACATTCAGCAGATTAATTAAAAAGCCTATTCCTTTTACGATACTTCATCCGTTTTCTATCACCGGAAAAACTTTTACTGTGCAAAAAGCACGCTATAATTCAGATAAGGTAAACCTATTGCATGTTGGCACACTTGAGGAGAGGAAAAATATTTTAAATGCCCTTAAAGCTGCAGCTTCCCTTAATATTAACTATTCCTGGCATTTTATTGGCCACTGTTATTCAAATGACTACCTCAATAAAATTAACGAGTTGATCTTACAATACCATTTGAAAGAAAAAGTTTTTTTTCATGGACGAGTAGATATCGATTCACTAAGAAAATTCTACTCCGACAGCATGATTTTTGTTCTTGTCTCACGTCTGGAGGGGTATGGGATGGTTTATGCTGAAGCGATGCACTATGGATTACCAATAGTAGGATCTCTAATGGGGGCTGTACCTGAATTAGTACAAAATGGAGAAAATGGCTTTCTTTGTGATCCTGAAAATCCTTATCAGATAGCTGATGCCATAATAAAACTCACAGATAAAGATACCTGGCAGCGCATACATCAGAATAACCTTTTAAAATCCTCCTCTCTTATGGATAGAGAATCTTTTGTACAGCATGGAAAAACATTATTTGAAAAGATACTGCTTTGAGAGCTGCATTAAATCAAAAGAATAATATGTAACCTGATTAAAAAAGTATTTGATATCATTCTAAAGGGAAAAATCCAAGATGTTAAAAATTGCTTATTTTTGTTTGAATATCTCCCGGGGTGGCCTGGAAAGATTGCTTCTTCAAATCTGTTCGGAATTCAAAGCAAATTTTCCGAACATCCATCCTGTGATTGTCGCATTCCAAAAAAAAGAACAGGATCTTACTCCAGAATTCATTAAAGCCGGTGTTTCGGTTGAATTTCTGAATATAAGCGAGACCAATCTCGGTTTATCACAATTTCTAGTCATTTGCAAGTGGCTTAAAAGAAACAAGCCGGATGTAGTTCATACCCATTCAGGCTACAGAATGGACATGTTTATTCTTTTAGCTGCTGAATTGGCCGGAATAAGAAAAAAGTTCTGTACAATACATAATATGGATCAGCCGGAAAGAGCCAAAGCACGTATATCCTTCAAAGTGAGCTCTTTTCTTTCCAACTCTATTATTGCTGTATCTGAAAGCGCAAGGGATTTTTATATAGAAAACCATTTTTACAATCCAAAAAAACTTAGAGTAATTTATAACTGTCCTGGTTTTAAATCATTGGAATTTAAACCTCGTAGAGAAGGGCTTTCAGATAAGCAAATAATAAAACTTGTCAATATTGGCAGCTTAAGATTTCAAAAGGGTCAGATTTTTCTTATCAGGGCAATGAAAATCCTTCAATCCAGCGGGTTAAGATTCCAACTTGATATTTATGGAGCAGACCGTTTTGGCTATGGTGACATCATATTCAATGAAATTTCAAATCTTGACTTAACGATGGTAAGCTATAAGGGAGAAACCGATTCTGTTGGCGAAGTTCTTACAAATTCTGACATACTAATCGCCTCTTCTGTTCGCGAAGCGATGCCATTGGTGGTATTAGAGGGTGTTATGGCAGGGATTCCAATCGTTGCTACTGATATCCTTCCACATAGGGAAATTTTAAATCCTGTTACAACCCGTATCCTGGTTAAATCAGAAAGTGAGACCGCGATAGCAGATGGAATCTTGAAACTAATCAGCCAAAAAGAGCATTATATAAGGTATTCTGAAGAGTTATTGGAACGTTCTAAAGATTTCAGCCCTAAAAATACAGTCAGAAAACATCTTGATCTTTACAGGGCTAATTAAGGATTATCTATTTCCAAAAATTATTTGGTTGATAATTCTTTAATTGTAAGTGCTGAAATCACAACTGTTGCTATACTGCCCAGCGTTACCAGAATCTCTTTGGTTGTATTATAAGGATTACGATAATATTTTTCCGGTACCCATATAACATCACCCGATTCCAGTATTCTAATACTCCTTTTATTTTTCCAGATCTCTTTTCCATTTCTCATTACTTTTACAGCATTTTTTTTAGCCCTCGGATGAAAACCTCCAGCCTGATTAATATAATATTCAACACTCTCCCCGTCCTTAACCATAACAAGACCAGGATTAACTACAGCACCGATCACCTTAACTGTTAAGGTTTTTTTCTCAATTACTATCTCGTCCCCATCATGCAAAATGACATTGTCCATCTGGTCACTTAAAATTTTATAAAAATCAACACTAACCCTGCCATTTTCCTCGTTCAATCGAGAAGCGATATAAACTTTGTCCAAAGGAGACAGGTGTTCAGGCGGGATTTTTTGTAATCTCTTAAATTCACGATCTCCAGTGAAATCATCTACGGTTCGGATCAGTCTGCTTCTCACTAAATCTGCATCATGGGTAAAGCCTCCTGCTAATTGGATCACCTCTTTAAGAGTAGTATTTTTCTGAATGGGGTATTTTCCTGGATTAGCCACCTCGCCTGATATAGTAACACTACGATGTATTCTATATAGAGGCTTGGAGAACACATAGATCCTGTCATCTTTTAAAATTTTAAATCTGTATACTGAAGAATCATAATAAGAACATGTATACTCAACCAGAGAATCTAAATCGTTTACAAATCTGCTCACTACGATTTTGCTGGAATCAGCACCCCTACACAATCCTCCAGCTAACTTGATAATTTTATGAAGCGAATCTGTGGAATCATAATCTATAATGCCTGGATACTGTACCACCCCTTCAACGGATACTATTTCATTTACCTTTCTAATAAAGACTCTGTCTCCTTCATTAAGAAAAGGATTCATGGAATTATCATTACCCTGATAAAAAAGCAGCAGGTCTGCCTTGCCAACAGGTACGTTCTCAGAATTATAAATAGAAATATTACGTAAAGAACCAAATTCACTTTTCCCTTCAGCCATTTCAACAAGATCAGATACTCTGTAACCGCTGTTTATAATATAGGATCCAGGCTTTTTTACTTGACCGATAATGTAAACTTTGAACTGTCTTATCTCATTTAATACGATTGAAAAATCTACTGATTTATAATTCTCCTTTATTTTAGCTCCTACTAACTTTTTACCTTCAGCTAAAGTAAGGCCTTTGAGGTAAACACTACCAACTTTAGGAAGTATCAAATATCCTTCATAATCAATTATTGCATTGATTTCCGTGTTAACAGTTCCCCAAATATGTATCGCTAAGCCATCACCAGTGCCTAATACATAAGTGCTTTCATTTACTTGAGCACCGAAACCAATAATTTTACCCTTATCATTTGGAATATTATTCTGGTTTGAATTGTTAGTCAGGGTACCGTATGAAATATTTGAGGTTATTACTGGATAATTACTTTTAGTTAGGTAACTGTCGATTTTCTTCCTGACAATATCTTCCAAACCATCTCCAACAGTGGAAGCAGGAAGAATTATCATGGCGACAAAAAATATTCCGATCTTCTTCATGTTGACTCCTGTACATAACTCATCTTTAAAATCAGAGCAAATATTACCATATAAATTAACCAAAGATTATGAAAAGATGTAGTTACCCAGAAAGTTTCCTAAGTTAGCCCGCTGAACAACATGGCAATTGTTGCATAAAAAAATGATTTTGATAAAAAATGTTTCCTGTTATTCTCAGGGTTAAAGTAAAAAAGGCAAAAAACGCAACCACACCAACCAATCTAATTTCACAAAGTGCATTCAAATAATTGTTATGTGCCCCAAATGAATGTTTTAATCCATCAAAAAAACACATATTTTTGTGGAATAAGAAAAAAACAACCAAATTCTGAGCCGAACTACATAAGTATCCTGCTGTTAATAGTACAAACAACAGATCGGATATTGTTACTCCAAGTTCTTCATTTCTGAAATAAACATTACCCCAAAAAAGAGAAATCAAAAATAACGGCAAAACCAAATTAGGAATGTGGTAGATCAATATTAATAATAAACCAAAATCAACAATCCCAACCAGTATAAGTGAACTGAAAGTAGATTTAACGAAAAGCAATGTGATGAAAGAAAGAAGACAGCCCTGAATTAACAGAAGCGATCTACTGTTCAATCTGCTTTCGATTTTCATAGATAGCATTAGATTGTTGATTTGTTTTGGATATATATACAATCAGAAGCAGCAGTGTAAGTAGCATCATGTAAGCTGCGACAATAGAGACAATAAGAATTGCCCTTTTTGGGCGGATTTTATATTCAGGAACATAAGGAAAATCAATCAATCGTAATACTGATAGATTCTTGGCCTCAGCAATCTTAGCATCTTCAAGTTGTTCTGACAACATAAGCAGTAATCGCTCCTGAACCAGAATTTCCTTTTCAAAACGGTTGACTTCCGGATTTAATTTAACCGATTTTTCAAAGCCAAGAAATATATCCGGATTCTCTTCCTGTTCAATTTTCTGGAGCTCTCTTCTTAAAATCGCATTCTCATTTTTCAATGCCCTTATCTGTGGTGCCTGTTCAGTCATATTCTGCATCAGACTCTTGATTTCAACCTCATTGGCAAGAATCTTTGTCTTTATCTGCCCGTATGAAGACATCGACATCTGAAGCTGAGTCTGAATATCATATAACTTATTTTCTATTTTGTATCTTCCATACTCTTCTTTAATACTATCTAGAATTTTACTGTTGAGAGCTAATTGCGACTCTATAAATTCCCGGTTTCTTTTAGCTGCTGAAACACTTAGATTTCTGATTGTGGAATCTAACAATTCAAATGAATATTTGGCCATCTGATAGCAGGTATCCGGAGAGGTATGATAACAACTTATGGTGAATGAGAGTGGCGTACTCATTCCAAGACTGCCCATTTCATTTATGTCCAGCAGCATGTCTTTTTTCAGTTTGAGAACTGCCAGCTCAAAACTGTTTTTAGATTTGGTCAATTGATATCTTGAAATCAAATTAAAACGATTGATTATTTTCCTCTTTAAGGTCTTGCTTTCAAATATCGATTCTATCTGCTGAGGCATTATGTCATTCGAATTAAAATTTCCCATACCTCCTATCTGAAGCAGATTGGAAATCGATGCATTCTCCTGTGGAGCAAGAAATGTAAGCGATGATACATACTCTTTTTTAACGAAAAAAAAACTGTAAAAAATAGCCACTACTACTATTAAAATAAAATTTATAACCAGTAAAGAAATATTTCTGTATAGAAACTTCAAAAGTTCACTATAATCAAATAAATTATTTCTCATCTGAATTTCTCCAGCAGGTTTGCCACAAGTGCAAATGGATAGTTAAAAGTTTTGCATTGATGTTTAATAATAAAAATGCTTTTATTAACTATCTTTTCAGAATTATAATTACTTAACATATTTAACAATTTCTCTAAAAATCTGCTCTGCCGCACTTCCCGGATCCTTTGCTGCAGTAATCGGTCGCCCCACAACTAAAAGTGTTGCGCCATTTTCGATTGCCTCCCTCGGAGTAGCGATCCGTGCCTGATCCCCTATAACTGAACCGCAAGGGCGAATTCCTGGTGTAACTACCTCAAAATGATCCGGTAAAATGTCCTTTATTCCAGGAAGATCCACTGCTGAGCAAACAATACCATTAAGTCTGGAAATAACAGCCAATGTTGCCAGATGCCTCACATAAGTTGTGGAATCCATTTGCACTGCCAGCTCCTCAGCTAATGCATGAGCATTTATACTGGTCAGCAAGGTAACACCTATAATCTTGGTACAAATATCTGATTTGGTTCTGGATGCAGCTTCTGTTGCTGCCTGCATCATAGCCACTCCACCTTGGGTGTGTATAGTCATGTAGTGTACACCCAGTTCACAAGCAGAGGAAACCGCTTTGGCAACAGTATTTGGTATATCGTGGAATTTGAGGTCCAAAAAAATTTTACGTTCCTGCTTACGCACCAGTTCAAGTATTGAAGGTCCAAAACGGGTAAATTGCTCCAAACCTATTTTATATACCCCAATCCATTCAGAGGTAGATTTGATCAGGTTTTCGATTTCTTCCTTTGATGAAACATTATCCAAGGCTAATGCCAGTTTTTCTCGAGATTTTTCCATAGTACTGGAAAATGGTTTATTGATGCCAATAATGCAAAAAATTGTATACTCTAAAGCTTTCTTTCTAATTTTCTCCTAAATAGTTTTTCTTCAAAATGAACTCTCTTCGGCAGTGTTAGGCTTAAACACACTCCATGCAATTTGGCTGAAACAGTTTCTATTTAAGAACAAAGCAAAAAGCAATTTTCAGTACCGGTGCCGGACTATTTTGAATTAGTTGACATTTGAATACACAATAGAGTACAATTGTTTCGGTAATTTATATTTAACCTAAAAACCGCAGTAGATTGACGCGAATAACATGTAATCTATTGCGCATAAAGGGTTTCAGTCCTTTCGGTCTTATCACCAGCAGATAAAACCTTCAAGGGCTTAAACCCTTTCTGCATCAATATCTTACGGTTCCTCATCGTCATTTACAGTGGTTTTTAGGTTTAAGCATCAGTTACTATTTCATTAATTCTTCCATAGAAATCATTATGAAAAACAAAATTGCGAAAAATGTCTCGGAAATCGATTGGGAAAACTGGACTCCTAAGGAACGGGCAGTTCTGTGTTTTATTTATACAGATAAACAATTAATGCTTATACATAAAAAAACCGGTCTTGGAAAAGGAAAGGTAAACGCTCCCGGAGGAAGAATAGAACCTGCAGAAACTGCTGAACAAGCTGCTATTCGAGAAGTGCAGGAGGAGATAGGTCTAACTCCATTAAACCTGGCCTATATGGGAGAGTTACACTTTATTTTTACCGATGGGTATTCGTTGCATGGAACCATCTTCTTTTCTGATAGTTATACCGGTACACCGGTTGAAACCATCGAGGCTTCACCATTCTGGTGCCCTATCGATAAGATACCTTATGATAACATGTGGGCCGATGATCGTCTCTGGCTTCCAATTGTCCTTAGTGGCAAAAAATTCAAAGGCTACTTTATTTTTGATGATGAAACCATGTTTAGCCACAAGGTAAATACCATCGAATAGTTTTAGTTTTACTCTTGCATTTATACAATTCATGATTTACGCAGTTTCTGTTAGTTTTATAGTACCATTCCTATGTTGGCATCAATAAAATTATTGGAATTATTCTTTAATTCTTTGTATTTTTTGTTTTTTTAAACCATATTCTTTGCCCGGCATTTCATTGATGCTGCATAAAATATCAATCAATTGTTACTATGATTATGCCTGGGGAAAAAAGTCTAAGGAGTGATTGTAATGGAAATGTGTCCTTGTGGTTCACAAAAACCATATCTAGAATGTTGTGAGCCGTTAATTACATGGAAAACCGACTCTTTAACACCAGAACAGCTCATGAGGGCCCGCTACAGTGCTTATGCTAAAGAAAAAATCGATTTTATCCTAAATACTACCATTGAAGAGAAACGCAAAGAGTGCGACGAGCAGGCAATCAGAAACTGGTCAGTAAAATCTATCTGGCATAATCTGGAAATTCTTAACACCAAAGACCAGGATAGCGAAGGCATCGTAGAGTTCATCGCCCATTATACTGAAGGAGGAATTCGCAAGAATCTTCACGAAAAAGCACTTTTTAAAAAAGTTGATGGAAAATGGTATTATGTAGATGGTGAGATTCAAAAGCCAATGCCATTCGTCAGATCATCAGATAAAATTTCCCGTAATTCGCCATGCCCCTGTGGAAGCGGAAAAAAATATAAAAAATGTTGTGCTTCAGATGCTTCAGTATAATTTTTTTAGCCTCTGTCATTTTTAATCCAGCATTTTTCAGCTCTGTCCCAAAGACATCATTCTGTGTTGCCTTTTTTTGGCAACACTATTTGCAATTGTGCTTAAATTACACTTGCCCCTATCCTGAATGATAAATTAAATTAGGGCAGAATCACAAAGACAAATTGGACTCATAAGTCTATAGTTTTTTTCTGGTTACGGAGATCGGGCTTTTATAAGCCCGTATCTGAAAGGGGATCTTGTGGACTCTAAAAGAACTGTTTTTGTCAATGCTATTTATCCCATCCTGTTTCTTGGTACTGCTGCCGCTTTACAATTAGGTTGTTCCACATTGTATCTTAAAAACAGTCTGAACTTTTCATTAATAATACTATTCTTTTTTGTCACAACAGGTATTTATCTGTTGAACAGAGTAGTAGATGAGGAAGACAAGTTCAACAACCTGAAAAGATGGCAGTTCTTTAATGGGACTACTAAACGATTCTGTTTCTGGATCTCAACTGCAGCATTCTTACTTGTTTCTCCTGTCATCATTTCTCTATTGATGAACAAAATTGAGATCGCATTAATTTTTGCTTTAATTTGCATTTCAGGCCTTCTTTATTCAGTAAGATTGTTACCCTGGTTTTTTAAAAATAAAATCAGGTGGTTCAGTTTTAAAGATATCCCCATATTCAAAACTTTAATCGTTTGTATCCTATGGAGTGTCAGCGCTTTTTTAATTGCTGTTGTGGACAACCAAATCCCCATACTCAGAACCGATATTATGGTAATCTTGATAATTTTTTTTATCTCCAGTCTAAATAGTACAATCTCTTCGGACGTAAGAGACATTGAAGGTGATCGGATAAGGAATATTTATACAATACCAGTTCTTATTGGTCCTAAGACATCTCTTAAGTTGCTAATGGTCATTGATATTATTGGAATAGCAAGTGCTGCAATTATGTTTATTGAAAATGTTATAACGTTTAAAATGTTAATTTTTTGCTGTTCTATTTTAATGTGGGCTGGATTATCAATTCTGCCTCAATACTTCATTCCCCAAAAAATATCAAAAACTGCCTTGGAAATTATAGTGGATTCTGAATCAGTTATTTGTGCAATCTGTCTGGTTATGATTTCTATTCACTAAAGAAAATTAATAACGCATTTAGTGGCTTACACATCTCATCTCTACGGCTTAAAAACCATTCTACAATTGTAAAAAGCCGCTGAGATTCTTCTATTATTATTCCGGCAATTATTTGTTTGGAATACCACAGCAGGTTACAATTTTTTTTAACAGATATTCCTCACTGAAAAGAGCAGGATGTTCGTCTCTGTTTTCAGGCACTACAAATGGTAAATTATTAGTGCCTTCAACAATTGCAAAGGTCTGAATATTAAAATTGTACTTTGTACGAAGAAGAGATAGTTGACCAGGAGCTGCAATAATGGTGACAAGTGGCTTCTCAAAAGATTTCTGCTCCAGTTCGTCAATATCCTGCATAACATGTGGGCTAATCAATACATTCTGAAAAACTCTTATTACATTTGCCAAATTTTTAATACCTTCCTTAATCAAAACAATGTCATATTTTTCCGGATGTCTTATTTCATATTTAGGAAAGGAGATATGCAATGATAGTCCATGTTCACCCTTACCAACGACATTTTTGGAGTATGCGCTAACATACCCGCCGTGTACCTCAATGATCGATCGTACAACACACATACCCAGCCCGGTACCACCTGCATTCTTTTTAGTGGTATAAAATGACTTGAAAATCTGTCCAAGCTGTTCCTTGGTACAACCCACCCCATCGTCATCCACTGTGCAAAAAAGCAGAGTTTCCCTTGAAGTTAAATTTACCTTTATTTTTTGTGCTTTAGCTTCTATACTGTTTTTAAAAATATTAATGAAAACCTGCTCGAGTTTGTTGTTATCACCATTAATTACTGTATCGAAACCACTTTTCTCTACATTAATCTCAAAAATTTCTCTTTTATCCTCAAAATGAAGTTCTATGCATTTGCGAATCAAATCTTCAAGATTCAAAGGAGTTTTATCCTTTATAATTCTTGATCTGGAAAATTCCAGGATATCATTACTGAAATTAGTGAGGTGTGTAATGCATTCAGAAATTCTACCAACAATCTTTTTTGACCGTTCATCCAAAGAAGGTATCATTTCCAACATTTCTGAATAGCCAGAAATTGCAGCTGCATAATTCCGTATTTCATGATTAATAATAGCAGTAGATTGACCCAATTCTTTTAAAGTCTGAACCTCCTCCAGATCTTTATATGCATTTCTAAGTTTTATGAATGTTACTTCTCTTTCTCGAATAATTGAAGTCAATTTCTCAGTAAATGTTATTGTAACTGCAACGCTGAATCCCAATGCTCCTAAGAAACTGTAGCTAGGAAACAGATGTAATAATCCATACCCTGTGATAATACTAAGTAGATCCGCAATCGATCCGGCCGAAAGAAGAAGGATTCCAACTACATAAAAAGTTATGAATATTTTCTGATTTGCCGGTTCGCTCTCAAATTTCCAAATTAGTTTTTTGACCAAAAAGATCTGAGTTGCAATAATATATGGCACAAATGTGAGATTGTATATCGTAGTTGTAATTACGCCCTCATTAATAGATTTGAACATTATTCCGGATAAAAACAGTACAGAAAAAGCTATGCTGGTTAAAAACGAAAACTTTATTAAAGATCCACTGATATTATTTCTTATTAATCTGACATGCCATAATAAAAAAGGTGGGAAAAAAGAAGCAATCAGATGCTGTAGTAATACCCAGTATAAAACCTGTTTTGAGGGCTGTAACACTATATCAATAATACAGAACGAGCAGATCAGAATGTTAACAATACCAAAGATCAGAAAACTTCTATCAAAATTGGCCCGGACTTCTATTATTATAAAAATCAGACTTATAGAAACCAAAAGCGTGCATAGAGACATCAATAGATGATACATAAATATCCTGCATACAGAAATAAACTAACCTTAACCTAATTCGCACGATTTAAGTGTTAGGAAAATTCTATAATCTTTTCTTTTTTTGTCAATACCAATTATATAATCATTTAATAATAAGACATATATAAAACTTCGATTATTAAAAATTCACATCCCTTTCCCTTACATGATAGCCATAAAGTTTATTAAACAATAGTGATCTCAGAAGCCTGAATCATTTTCTTTTGACATAACTTGGATATTGTCTCCACATAACTTTCAAAAAATTACATACATTCATTTTGCTGTAGGAAAATGACAAAGTGTTATCTCATTTGAGGCTCAAAAATAGCTTTATAACTAAGCTCTAAACAAGAGGAAATCACTTATTATTAAAATGCAATCTGATATTAAAACATTTTTTATTAGACAAAGAGGTTCACACTTCGCATAATTGTTATTGGATTTGTTGCCAAAATATGTCAACAGATAGGGATATTAAATGATTTATGCATCGAAAAGATGGAATTATAATAAAAACAGAATTATTTTTATAATTGGCATTTATTTTAGAAGTATTAACTTTTATCTTTGTCCATCTGACACTTTTGAATCTTTCTACCAGTCTTCATTCTCCTTACCAGATATGTAGCATAACACAAAGGTTAGGGTCTGCATTTTTCTTCCAATTGATAATATTATTTGTATATAGCATTTTCACCCTATCTTTTGGTGATTATTTCATAATGATAAAATAAACAATATATTCTTATCTGTTTAAATTTGGCTGGTCTTAATGATTTTAGCAATTTTTTATTTATCAATATGGATTGATAGGAAACTATTTATTATTTCCCTCAATCCAATTTTTGGGCCAAGAAGACATTCACAGGTATTTCATGCGCGCCAATTCCAGTATTAGTAATTATAATTCTGGCAAGATTACGCTTTTCTACTATTTTTATCAGATTAGGAGGCAAATATGACTGATACCAGAATCGATCACCATCCCGCAAATTCTGAAACTGCTGCTTCAAAACCTTATATAGAGTCAGTCCAACAGAAGATCCGATGATATGGTCTTCTGCAAGCAACAAAGGCCATAGATCCATATCATCAATAGATGGGTAAGCTTGGGCTATTCGTGATCGAAACAGCGAATCCGATGAAATACTGTTTAAACTGGTTACCGGACGCAATCCTAATGATTTACGAAACTGATTGTATGAAGGAAGACCATGATCCCTTCCTCGCTGAATATCGATAGCTACCAGATCCTGCCCTCCTAAAATCGAAGCTCCAAAAGGATTATTGCGCAATTCATCCACTATAAACAAATCTATACGCTCCGCTTTCTGATATGCCAGCCCCCGAAGAATCGGATCTATGTTTCCTTCATCAACGATTGCACCTATATTGAAAAAAGAACCACTCAGAGAAAGGTTACCCTGAGGGATTGTTTCCATATATGAATTTATTCGTAAAATACTTCTGTTAACCATAGAGTGGCCGATTCGAAAGACTGCTGTGGCAAATTCATTTGACAATGTAGGATTCACATCAGGATTATAACCAGAGTAAATGGGCAATGGATCCGGACCAAGCAGCGCAGGTAGGAATTCATTATAGGTAATTGCTTGTATTTCTGCTATTACCATTGCACGCGCCTGCTGATATATATGATAATCATTAAGTCCTGGCCTGACAGATTCAATTATATTGCACCAGAAATTATGTTCTCTTACAAACAGAGTATGCAGAGCTGTTAGCACTGTATTTTCATTCGCCCTGATGTCGCCTGCTAAAAACAACTCAGGCCCATTACCTCCTGAATTCTCAAAACCGAAAATATTAAAGGGAAGGAGATTATCTTTACTTGTTCTCAGCCTTCCGGTTCCATCATTAAGTCTTAACGCATTTGCCCGTAAAGAATCAGAACCGTAAATCATCGATCCATCAATAAAGGAGGAGACTTGATTTATTTGCTGTCTTACCCCGCTGAAATGATTTATATATCCTGATCTGTTTAAAGGAATTATCTGATTGCCTTCCCTTTTTAAATCGAAAATCTTATCTCCTGGTGGAACGCTTATATTAAATGCTTCTTCCGGAATATTAGGCGATGTCAAAGACATGTCATGTTCTATAAATTGGCCCCA
>CAYYNL010000029.1:23157-32001 GCA_964472925.1 uncultured Fibrobacter sp.
CTTCCGGAATATTAGGCGATGTCAAAGACATGTCATGTTCTATAAATTGGCCCCATGCCCATAAAAATGAAGATTGTCCATATTCGACAGGTACTGTTGTATCACCCTGATCATTAAGTGTATTGGAAATTGCTCTTGGATTTGGACGTCTCACACCGGCTGGTGAACTCTTCCCATCTGCATAATCTGCCGTACTGATTCTTTGAAAGTAGATACCTGCTGCACCCCAAGCCTTATGAAAGCGATTATTATTCATGCCTGATAAAGAACGATATTCAGAAGGGAAACGTGTACTGTCTTTGGTCTCTGTTGTGGGCTGGGAAGAGATAATTATCATGGATATCAATAAGAAAGGAATCATACATGCCTCCTGAACTTTACAAGGCTTTCAGAACCATTTCAGGATCACATTGCATATCCTGAGCTTTTTCAGAGCTGTATTGAATGGAGTAGGATGGTGCAGCTCTATTATAAGAAAAATGGCAACAAACATGCCACTATTTTGCAATCACCTGAAAAAGGGGATTTTCCCTGTTTATTATTAATAAACAGGGAAAATAAAAAAGTAAATTTTCACATACTATTCGCGTTAGCGCATAGAAAGCCTAAAACAAACACCAGCGCAGCATTCCAGTTAATTGCCACCTCATTGCAGGCATAAGCTGCCATTCTGTCAATATATGCTTTTGCCGGCTCTTTTTCTGGATAATATACTCCAGGTTCTCCAGATACTTCATCTTGTCTATCTACATTTGGTCCTCCCACTAAAAAACCGGGAATCGGAGCTTCGACCCCATCTGCTGCCATTACCCTGTGATGAGGCTGTAAAGGAGATTTTTTACCAAAACCAGTTACAAAGCAGAACCCTGTTGCATTTTTACCGAAAATATAATCAACTGTTTCGATTATCGATTCCAGGTATTTTTCCTGTCGTGTCAGATAATAAGCATAACACATTATGATAACATTATTTAGTAATACCGAATTGGATCCCCATGCAAAATCCACATTAGGAATTCTACAAGGGATAGAATCAATTTCTTTTACAAAAAGGTCAGCCAGAGTAATTACAGAACGGCTGCCTTGCGAAATAAATGGATACTTTTTTATGTCAAAATGCTTAATTAGCGAGAACCATCCCAGATTTGATACATTCGCCCAGTTGGCAGCATTTTGTAACAGATAAGAAGAGGCATTCTTTTCTATATACTTTTTAAAGCTGCCTTTACCGGTAGTAACAAAAAGTTCACAGGCCGCCCAGAAAAACTCATCACCAAAATGTGTATCTTCATAAGCACCTGTACCACCGATTTCATTTGGTTCAGGTATATCCGGGTTGTCAATAGCCCATTTCCATGCAGAAATCGAGCGTTTCAGACAATCCTTACTGAATTCTTTATCTTCTTTATATATTCTTGCTGCCATCGCCATAACAGCCGCAAAATTCAGAGTAGACGAAGTAGATTTGCCAATAACATACCTTACATTTTTAAGATTTTCAGGCATTTCCGAAAAGCCATCCCATTCCAGCGATCCCACCTTAAAAAAAATTCCCCCATCGCGATCCTGCATCCTTTTCATCCACTCCAGTTCATATCTGATTTCATCCAGCAGGTCGCTCTTTCCATTTTTTGATTCAGGAATATTGAGATTATCACCAATCAAATCCGGATAAAGCTCAAACAGTGAAAGCATAGTACCTACAGAAATACCTGCATTTACAATATATTTTCCATAATCTCCAGCGTCCATCCAGCCCCCAGAGACATTTTGCACTCCTGTTTTTCCGGTACTGACATGCAATGAACAGGCAGTATCAGCAATTCCGCTTTTTCGCATCCAGGCACCAGCATGTTCTTTTTTCAGCTCTGTTGACAATCGCTGATAATAGAATGCTTTTACTGCTGCATTCAATACTTCCGCATAAACATTTTCTCTTATAAAGATCTCTTCCTTTTCACCGGTTTCCTGAATGAGAATCTGATACCTTCCAGGTCTCTTGATGTCAGTGAAATCTCCAATTTTCATATACTCACCTGCCAAAGGCCAGAATGATCCGGAAAACAATTTGCCATTGCGCACAATAGCACCTTGGTCATTAATAACAGCAAAGTTATTGACCAAAGAATCGGTAACCATGAACCTTTTTACCCCATTTTGTAAATATCCGAGCTGATTGTATCGTAAAGATTCAGTTTTTGAAACAACAGATATTAATGTGTTTGTAAGTCGGACATTATCCAGCATAATTGTCCCAGTTTTTCCTAAAATCCCAGGGCGAAAATCGTACGAATGAACTTTTTCCATATCCATTTTGCGGTTAATCTGTACATTTTCTGGCTGCCAGAATTCAAACATCCTGAATTCAGAAAAGGGAATGGTTATCTCCTGCCATCCATTCAGAGCCTCAAAATGTGCAAACCAGGCTTCATTACTCCCATCGACTATCATTACCATGCAGGTCTGTACTTTCTCACTGGAAAAAAAGTGAAATTTCAAAGCATTATGATAAGACCAGTTTGATTTAACAGTATCTGCTGAGTTGATAATACAGGTAGATGAACCCCATTTGTTAATTCTGTAATCCATTCTGATTGCTTTACTGTTATTATCAGTATTAATATCGGTAGAAACTTTTATAGTGGAAAAAGGACAGAAATTGGAAATCCATCTAATGGTATCCCTGGGTCCTTCAAAATCATCTATCAGTACATCCGGTGCATCGGATTTAAACTCTTTCCAAAACCTGTTCATGCTGTAGGTTTCCATTTTCTTTACCAGTTTAATATCCGACAGATAAAGTCGCACTGGCTTTTCACCATTCTCACTAATAGAACGGTTAGCCAGTTTTTCAGTTGAAATTCTGACTTCGCTCAATTTTGTCCAATCCATATATCCCAAAACTTCATTATGTTTGTCAGAGTTCCACCATTTTCCCACATCGGTAAAATCGGAAAAAGGAACCTGTACAGTCTGCCATTCTGTGCTGACACTTGTATAGACCCGGCTGGGCAATCGGGTCTGTACTTTCATATCTACCCCTTCGGATTCATCATCCAATAAACCAATAACAAAGACTTCACCACCCTTAGCACCCTTTACTTTAAATTCCAAACCTCCAGTCTCCCTGTAAGCTGAAACATCTATTGGTTTTTTCTGAGCCCTAAAAAGAGTAACCCCACTCCATACCGCATCATCTAAATAACAGACCAGAATTGGCAATCTGCTGCTGTCAATGGCATCCTTAAAACTGAAATCGGTACGACCATCATAGGTATAAAGTGATGTCATCTCTGCCATGCTCTTTCCAAAGAAAGAAAAAATCAGATTTGAAGTATCTTCATCGCTAATCAAGGGACCACTGGTTTTATCTTCAAGATGTCGCCAGGAAAAAAAAGGTGGATCAGTCAAATCTCCGGTATGGTTGATAATCTCGATATCATCAATAAAAACTGTAGCTATTCGGTCGACTGATCGGCCAATATTTAATTCCTTCATGGTGGAAAATTTAACATTGTGAATCCTGCTCCAGTCTATGCGGGCATATTCACCGCCATTTAACTCTTTATACCATTTCTCCCCTTCATCTGGAAAACAGATCAAGGGTATTATCACTTGTTGCCATTTATCTGTAATCTTAAAAAAATTGGCGCTCTGAACATTTACTTCGCACTTGTTTTTTCCATCGTTACCATAGTCCATAACTCCAATCATTATTTTTTCACCACCCTGCAAACCTTTTACAAAAAAGCGCAGGGCCCCACTTTTCCTGACCGATTTAAGATCTACAGACTTACTGCCAAATCCTATCTCAGTACCGGGATATTCCTTATCATCAAATTCCAGTTTAAGTACTTTCCCTCTTTTTCTATCACTGTCATTAATAATCGATATAGCAGATCTCCCACCAAACGCACAGCCATATCCTCCCGGTGGATAATCTTCAGAAAACCAAGTACTTAACACAGTTTCTTTCTCAGTCCCAAAAGAAAAGCTCAATAGAATAATCACCAGAAACCCTGTTATCTCCCTGCTTACAGAACTGTGCCTGATCATTTCGACTCCTTTATGTTTAAGTATGTTTATCCTCCGTCAGTGTTTGCAATGAACGGAGAATTTGAAGAAAGATTAACCAGTTTACAAATCTATTAAACCAAATTCCCTAAAAAAAAAATTAGGCTTAAAAACAGCACATTTCCCGATAAGGTTTCAACTTTTTCCAAAAACAGAAATTTGAAAAGGAATGGTATAAAAATGAATAAAAAGAGAGGATTTTATGATGTTACAGGACCATTTTACATTTTCGCAATATTAACTGTCATTATATAAACGACACAATATTTTATGAAAATGTTGGTCTTATTGGGTAAAAGGTTTAAGACTTTAAAGGTATTGTATCATCTAAAGAAGATTTGCTGTTATGTGGTTTGGCCTTTAGTTTTGGGGAATTGCTACAGCTCTCATCCCCATCACTATTCTCGGAGAGTTCCTGTCTGAAGGTATTTGGTGATATAGAAGTGATCTCTTTAAAAGTTCTGCAGAAATGAGTAAGATTGGTGTAACCGACCTTGTAGGCAATCTGAGAAATCTGCAGTTTTGTTTCCTGCAATAAACGTTTTGCCTCTGCAATACGTATAGTGTTGAGATACTGCCTGAAAGTAAGATTGTATTCATTTTTAATAACAGCAGATATTTTAATGGTTGAGATACCAATATCATCACTCATACGGGAAAGCGATAACGCCTGGTTGGAGAAGTTGTTACCCAGATATTCAAGTACCTTCTTCTTTTCATCAGCAGCATCATTTTCGATCTCCAGTATCTGATAAGGAATAGCCAGAGGCCGTTTTCTGGTTTTCAGCATAACATACAGCCAACTCCCAATGCCATAAACAAGATAATAGAACAACAATAAGCCAATAAGAGAAAACGCCAGTGATTCTTTCTTGTGAAATCGCAGTTCTTTTAAGCCTATAGCCCTGTGGTGCCCAAATGCATCGGATCCATCCTGAATAGAAATCATTCCCACCTTAGAAAAGTCGGGTTTGCCCAAAGCTGCCTCATTTATCTTGTATTGATTAAACCACCAAAGCGGAGTTTCAAATTCTTTAAGAGGGATAGAAAACTTTTTTTGTTTCTCTTTTATAGGCAATTCTTTGGAAAAATATCTCCAGGTCATGCGGTCTTGAAGAGTAGAGAACCCATCCGTAAATAACTGCAGAATAATAACCACATATTCCTCAGTTGTGCTTTCATCAAAAGAGATAATCAAGTGATCATAGTCACTGATATCAATGAATTTCTTAGGCGGGTGGACAATCCACTGAAATCCAGCATAGCGGGATGAATTCATTCTGCCTATTGTGTATTCAATAAAAATTCTGGAGCTGTCTACCGTAAATTCTTTAATAACAGTATTACCATCCTTATCAGGATGAATAGTATCAGTGTAGTTGGTAAGCTCTATTCCCGGATCTCCCGGAAAAATAACCAAATCCTTCTTAATACAGAATGGAATTATTATCCCAATAATTACTGTCGGTAATAATAGATGTAGCCATTTGTTAGTAATGGTGGTTTTTAGCATAATTCTAAACAAAATACATCTTTAATGTTATGAAGGATACAAATGTGTTTCGGTTTCAAGGGATGTTGTTTAATTCTTAGTTAAATATAATGTTAGTAATAATGATGTAGAAATCTTCTATTACCCCTTAATAATCACCAAAAAAACTTAACTACCCGGTTCCACTATTTATCATAATAACTCGTACTTTCAATATCAGGTCAATTGTGCCAGTAAGCAGCTTTTTCAAAATTGTTGTATATTATACCAAGTGTAATAATGGTATGTGAAATAAATTGTGACTGAAATAAAAGTTTTTATACTGTTTCTCTTAGTTACCACCTTTAATAACTGACAGCTATTAACTATTATCATTTTAACTGTAAAAAATGCCTTTTGAATATCCTTCTTCAGAACTGAAAATTAAAATCTCTGGTGAAGCCGGCGATGGCATCCTGACTACCGGAGATATTTTAATGAGCGCAGCAGCGCACTTAGGATACTACTCTTCTGCATTAAAAAGCTTTCCATCTACTATCCGGGGTGGCTGCTCTCAAACTTTGGTTACCATTTCAGAACAAAAAATCATCTCTCCAATTTCCCAATTCGACATTCTGTTTCTTACCAGCGCAACAGCTTTCGAGTTTGAGGAAACTCATCTGTTAAATAATGTTTCGCTGTTCATAGAATCATCGATTGTCAAAAATCCTCAGTTTAATCCAAAAATCGACCAACTGAAACTATCCGGGCATAATGTACATATACTTCACATTGACCAAACAGCTCGCAGCATTTCCACAAACAATTCAATCAAATCAGCGGTCACACTGGCTTATCTGAGCACACTTCTGACAATTCCGGTTGAACTGATAAGAGATCTGATCATTGGGCGTTTCCAGAAAAAAGGGAAAAAAATAGTAGAGGAAAATCTGGCAGCATTCCAGGAAAGTCTCCTTCAGGCTCACAAGGACATTCAAACCAACTGTTTTTCTTTGCCTCCAATAAAACCAAATAAAAAAGAGCGGATTATTGTCGATGGAAATGAGGCCATTGCTCTAGGTGCGCTTATAAGTGATGCCAAATTTTATGCTTCCTACCCAATTACCCCAGCCACGTCGATTGGTGATACACTGGCTAATTATTTTCTTCAAACTGATGGGTTTGCTTATCAGGCAGAAGATGAAATCGCTGCAATCGGAGCCGTTATTGGTGCATCCTTCAATGGATTCAAGGCTTTAACCGCCACTTCGGGCCCCGGTCTTTCCTTAATTCAGGAATTTCTCGGATATGCATCGATGATTGAATTACCGGTTGTGGTAATCGATGTTCAACGTGCAGGGCCTTCCACTGGAATGTCCACCAAGCATTCCCAGGATGATCTGTGTTCTGCAGTTTTTGGAGGTCACGGTGAGGGGCAAAGAATAGTAATCGCACCTAGTGGAGTTGAAGATTGTGTTTTTACAACTGTTCAAGCATTCAATTTATCTGAACGTTATCAATGTCCTGTAATTCTTCTAAGTGATGCATCCATGGGCATGATAAAACAGACTATCGACTCCCCGGAACCCGAATCAACTCACATAGTAGAAAGATCGGTGTTAAAACATCAACCAGAAAACAGTACTTTTTTCAGATATAAGACCGGTCCTAACAAGACCAATCCAATTCCCGTTCCAGGTGTCTCCCCTGTTTCTTATCGGGTTACCGGTCTCGAACATGATGAACAGAGCTTCCCTTCTGCAAACCCGGCTGTAAGAAGCACACAGATGAAGCGCAGATCGGAAAAACTCTTTGGTATAGAACAAGATAATCCGCATCTGATTGAATGGGATCTGGAAACCCAGGGTCTTTATGAAGCTGACTTTTCACTTATAGCCTGGGGCTTTACTGCCTCAATTGCCCGAAAAGCAGTTGCCAACATGCGTCAGCAAGGTATCCGAATTGCGGCATTATATCCAAAACTTTTATTTCCGGTTTTGACTGAAAGCATAGAGAAACTTCTTCAATACAGCCAGCTTCTATACATTCCGGAAGCCAACTTCAGTGGTCAATACAGCCACCTAATCCGGATGTACACAGATGCCAAACCTCATCCTGTAACTCTCTCCCGGGGTGATCCATTTACACCGGAAGAAATTGTCGCATACATCACCAGGAGGTTAAATATTGAGTTCCCAGTATCTCCTTCCTGATAATTACAAAAGCTCCATTAAGCCGAGCTGGTGTCCGGGGTGCTCCATTTACAATATCATGACCGTACTTACCAGGGTCTTTTCACAAAAGCAAATAAACCCCTTGACAACCAATCTTATCTCCGGTATCGGTTGCTCATCAAGAATGCCACTCTATTTTCAGACATTCGGGATGCACACTCTTCATGGACGAGCGATTCCGGTGGCAATCGGATCCAGGCTTTCACGACCGGATATAAAAACAATAGTAATAGGGGGTGATGGGGATCTTTTTTCCATCGGAACAAATCATTTTGTTCATGCTGCCCGCAAAAACTTCAATATTACCGTTATCTGCATCGATAACAGAGTCTATGCTATGACTAAAAACCAGGCATCCCCAACATCCGCTGTAGGATATAAAGGTACCCTTACCCCTTATGGAAAACTTAGCGCAGTGTTGAATGTGGTAGAATTTTCCATCTCCTGCGGAGCAACATTTGTCGCCAGAGCTCATTGTAATTCACCAGATCATCTGCAGAAAATGATCTCGTGTGCAATGGATCACAATGGCTTCTCTTTAGTACATGTTCTTGCTCCATGCAGAACATTTAACAAGGAATCATTCTTATCTGAAAATTGCAAACGTATTATCGACATCAATAAAGATCTGGCTCACGACCCCACCGACAGATCCGCTGCCATGACTTTTGCTGCAGCATCCGTTGATTTTGACAATGATGAAAAAAGCAAAATCCCAATTGGAATTTACTGGAAACATGATAGCATCACTTTTGAAGAACAGGTTAAGAATATCCGTAAAAATAATCAACAATCAGATATTCATTCCATTATTTCTGGGTTACAAATCTGAATCTCTGAAAACACCACCATCATTTAAACCCCACTATGAACAGTTGATTCACTTCTTTTTTTCTTTACAATAACAGCAAACATGGTTAACACCTAAAAGACTGCATCTACGGAATAAACGGAGTCATTGTGAAAATGATAAACTGGGTTGTAGCAGAACTCTGTTTGTATTTACCTTTTTTCGCAATACCCGACTTTTAACCTAATTTCCGCAGTTGGGGTGGATATAGTCGC
>CAYYNL010000030.1:0-31671 GCA_964472925.1 uncultured Fibrobacter sp.
CGCAATAGATTACGTGTTATTCGCGTCAATCTACTGCGGTTTTTAGGATTATAATTGTGGAAGGTAACTGTGGTTAGATATACATTAGATCAGGTCCGCGAAGACATGGTTCTTGGTGAATCTATAGTGCTGCCTTCAGGAGAACTTCTTTTAGCTGCAGGCTATAGAGTGAAGGCACAGTATCGTGAAAAATTAAAACAGTTGGGTTTCCGCAATATCCTGATTGACATTGAAGGTACCGAGAGTGTAACTCCAAAAGATGTCGTATCTGATGTGGCTCAGAGGGAAATGAGTCAATCCATCGATTCCAGTTCAAAAGAACTCTCCAATGCAATTGAGCATTTTAGAATCAAAAGTACAGACAAGATCAAGGAGATTTTAAAGGAAAACAAGCAATACCTTAACAAGTTTATAATGAATAATGGGATGGTCAAGGCTCTGGACAAGTTTGTGGAAGAGATCATGAGTCAATCCTCAATAGTACTCAATCTTTCAGCCATGCAGCAGGCTCAATCCAGTCTTTTGGGGCATGCGTTAAATGTTACCATAACATCTCTTTGTATAGGCAAAAAGTATAAATTGTCTTATGATGAAATGAAACAGCTTGGGATTGGTGCGCTAAATTATGAACTAGGACTGATCGCTTTACCCAAAGAGTTGCTTGAAAAAAAAATAACGGAGTACAATTCTGAGGAGCTGAAAGCTTATCAACAACATACAGTTTACGGTTTTCTTATGCTTTCTCAGAATCATGCTATCCCTTCAACCAGTGCAGCAGTTGCTTTGCAGCATCACGAAAGACAGAATGGAACAGGTTACCCTCAGGGAATAAAAGGGGATAACCGCCCACCACTCAAGGATTTTTCAAGACATAATATGATACACAGGTTTGCTGAAATTGTGGCAGTTGCTGATTGTTACGATTCTTATATTTCTGGCAGACAGCGCGAAGGGATCGAGCCTTGCGACATCAAGACCGCACTAAAAAACCTCATTCAAATGGGTGGTAATCTACTGAATGCCGACATTATTAAGACTCTTACTACCATTGTTCCAATATATCCGGTAGGAGCAAGAATAAAAATTGTCAATGCACCAACGCCTCAGCTGATAGGTTATTATGGAGTAGTAGCACGTGATAACCCGGAAAATCTGGAAAATCCTCAAATTATTATATATGAGACTAAGAACCGGCAGAAAATCAAACCGATTCTAATAGACATCGCCAAGCATAAAGGATTTACACTGGAACTGGTGATATGAGTTTAACTTTTAATCAGACTATCTTTATTACAGCTTTACAGAGCTGATCCGGGGAGCGGAAGTCAAAAAAGAGTTGCCTTTTTCTCTCAAAAGTTCTATTGAAGGTGCCGACTGTACTGCCCTGAACAGCTCATGGCCAAAGAAAAAATTGCGGGCATAATAGGAAGTAAATTCTTTTATCCTGCCGATAGCTTTTTCTGGTGGGAAGTCTTCACAGATATAATCCAGATGGCGATTCCAGACCTCTGCATAATCAACGTTTGCTGTTTCACCTTTTAATTCCCGAAAGATCCATGGCTTTATAACAGCCATGCGACCAATCATCAGAGCATCGCAACTGCCAGAAGAAATCAGTTTAAATGCAGTGTGATCACTTATATCACCGTTTGCAATCAGAGGAATTCTGCTTTGAGATCTGATCCAGGCAAAAAGATTCCAGCGGGCTTCTCTTTTTAGTTTTTCATCAGAAAATCTGGGATGAACACAGATTCCGTCGATCCCACACTTTTCAAACAGCTTGAGTCTTGCAAAGAAACGATCTTCCCAGCCAGGATCATTATTTCCCAAACGGCATTTAATGGTTAATATACCATCCCAATATTTCCTGAGTATATCAAGAGTGGCTTCCAACAGCTCAAGATTGTCAAAAAGAGATTTTCCGCAACCATCTTTTTTAACTTCGGGTGCGGGACACCCAAGATTTATATCGATTGCGAATGGTTCGATACTGTTGAGACGTTCTATGATTTTTCTTACAGGCTCGTTGCCAGACAATTTCAATTGGTAAATAACTTTACCTTCAGCAGCTCTCTTTTTAGTGAATGGAGACTGGTTTAAATTTTCTACCAGAAGTGCTTTTACTGAAAGCATCTCAGTATAAAGGCAACCGTAACCTCCGAAATCTGCTAACAACCGTCTAAATGCACTATGGGTAATGCCTGCCATAGGAGCACAAAGCAATGGAGGAATAACAGATTCGTTTTTAAGTATAAGGGGTTTATTCAATAGATCCACAGAAAAACAGCCTTAAAGGAAATACCTATAAGAAGGTACAGGATAAAAGTAAGAAATCCGCTGTAAAGATATTCCATGCCGCTGTTATAAATTTCAGCGGTATCAGATCTGAGCAGGTTTCTTACAGAATGATTTATTTTTACATCGGCGATGCAGTACCCAATCAAGGGAAGGAACATACCAATCATTGCGAATAATAGAGTAGGAATAAGAGCCAATTCCCAGAATTTAACTGCAACAATGGTATTGAAAAAAAACAGGACAAGGGATATCAGAATAAGTGGAGAAAATGCCTTCAGGGAACGCTGGTATGAGTCCTGAAATACTTTCACATCTTCAAATAACTGTGTGTCATTGATACTTGTCAAATCATTGGGATTCCCCTTGAGTCTGTTTTGCAGTGATATAATAAAGGCCAGGGTATGTTCAATGCACAGGGGAATTTTCATAACATTATCTGATGTACTAAGTTTGAGAAAACCGCGAATTCCAGGTATTCTGATATATTGAAGGCTTTTAATATCTGAAATACGAATCGATGTGGTTCTGGAGAATCCTTTTTTTATAATCTGATCTTCTGTAATTATAAAAGAGATACGGTGCATTTCACCCTTTATAAATCTATAAAGCAGGAAAATTATTAAAGCAGTTAAATTCAGAAGAAGGGAGGCGTTAATTGCTGAGCGCAGTATCCCATCATAGACCAGAATGGAAAAAATGAGAGGAAACCATGAGATGGTACAGAAAGAGCCTATAACATATAAGAATAAAAGCTCCAGATAGAGGAATCTGGGTTGCAATCTGAATAATTCATTTTTATTTTCACCCATATTTTTTATTTTTGTCCTTTCACCCGAAGCTTCTATTTACTTAAATTAGACCAGTAAAAAAAAAGTATACATCTATCCGAACTGCCAATCAACTCTGAAAATAGATTGTTCATAAGGTCCGCCATTGCCATGTGAAAGGCCTTTTGGAGTAAATGAAAACCCATGATCAGATGTTATAACTAGCGTTCTTTTTTCTGCTTTGCACAGATCTATAAGCGGTGGAATGTTTCTGGTAAGCAAGTTCTGAAGCAGTGCAGGCATCTCATGTAAATGTATACTGCCTGCATGTGCCTGATCATCGAAAACCGATACTCTGACAAGTTGCGGTTTGTCAGGTGAGGATCTGGGAATAAGATCTTTCCACAATCGATCTTCGATTCCTGATATGGTAATATAGTTAATCTGGAGATCTGCCAGTTTATTTGCAGGATCACTTTCGGCTGGAAAACTGAAAAGTTCATTTATGCTGTCAATAGTCAGGCCTGGGACAGAAAGACGGTGAATGGAAGCAGTGGCAAGATTGAAAAGTGCGGAATTGGTTGAAAAGGCTTCTAACCAAACATCAATAGAAACTCCATCGATAAGTACGACTAAAGAACAGTCGGAGTAGCTAATTTTTTTAAGGGGTGGCAATGTTTGAAACCAGTCATTGCTCAAAGCAGATATTTTCTCAATTTTTTCCTGAATTGTTCTTTTAAGCTGAGGGGTTGTCCAGGTATCACTATAAAGATATGCTGCTGCAAGACGAGCACGTAGTTTCGAAGGAAAAGTGGATGTGTAATTTCTGGAAAAATCTCTTAAAGCAACCAGACGGTTTTTAATGCGTATACCTTCTGAAATGTCCATAAAATTGGAATAAAGGTGTTCTGGCACCGGTTCTGGAGTATTCAGCAAACGATTACAGAGGATATTCCAGGCAGTCTGTATAGCATAATAATGCAAAGGCTCTTTACATAAAAAGTCGAAAAGATCAGTTGTAGAGGCCTTCTCAAAAATGAAAGAAAGTTTTCTTGATGGATACTGCTGTTCGAGCAATGCTGATAAAGACTGCAGTTGCACATTCATAATTTTTGGTTCATGAATGGAATTTTGAAAAATATTCTGGTGTAAACATGGCCAGAGAAGCGATTCCATGGTATTGTATTCTGATGAACCTTTATTTTGCTCTATAGAAAGGATGGTTTCACCTGAAGAATTACCAAGCCATTCGTTGAACAGCTCTCTTATCCGTGAAGGGGTAAGACGGCGACCAGCAAGTTCGTTTTCAAGAGTATCAAGATTCCTTTTTTCTATAGTAGTGAATCCGGAGAGTGCCTTGTTCAGTTCAGAAGCTGTTGAATCATCGAGAAGATCGCATAAGGCAATGGAGCCTGCAGAGTTATTATCCTTTAGAAAAACATGCAGGTTCTGAAGCCGTTCTGAAGAACACTTGTCTATGTCCCGCAGAGCGAATGCCCTGGCGGAAATTGCTTCAAGTACCTGTGAAGTACAAAGAATTTGTGCATAATCACAAAGAATTCTCTGAATCGAAGATTCCGGATCAGGTGTGTTGTTCTGTTCTGCATAAGTACCGCATTGATAACCGCAACTACACAGAGGAGAACGAAGTAACTCTTCAGCGGTATTCCTTGTACAAACGGCAGGGGCAGGTTTGTCCAGTTCATCCAGGAGCTGTTGAGTGCCTTTGGGACGGTCAAGAGCCACAATAGCTGCAAGACGACGAATTGTCTGCAAGGCTTTTAAGGAATGTCTGGATACAGCAGCTTTTTTACGCGATTTCTGAAAAGATGCGTGATCTGTGGAATATTTTTGCATGTAGCATTGACGAAAAGCCTCGAATGCTGTCTGCAGTTTCTCTCCTTCGTCTGGAATAATCATTAAATGTGGCTGTCGCAGCATCATTAAAACAGTGTCTCTGCATTGAGCTGTCTCAATATCTGCAGATGCTGCTTCATTTACCGAGTGATGGTGAAGATAATGGTTGATAAATACTACCCTTTCGGCATGGCGGCCAAGGAAGCGGTCAAGTTGCCGCAAATTAGAAATATCCTCAGATACCAAACCTGAGTTTCTCCATGAAATCAGAAAACGCTCCAATCCTTCACGAGCACTGTAAGAAATCTTTATCTCATCAAGAACTTTTAAAAGAGACACACATTTACATTCAATCGTTTCAAAATCAAAATTACTGAAAGCAGAAAATCCTGATAGCGATTTGATTTTACGATCCAGTTCGCTTATCAGTGATGCCCCACTGGTTTTGAATTTCAGAACCGCTTGCCAGATATCGCGCTGTTGCCTGAGTCCGAAAGATTCATCGGAAAGAGAGCTACACAAAAATGAACAAGAACTTACAATAGTTTCCCGGTCAGCCTGATTGATAAGCTCTCCTGGAGCAACAGCTTCGAACTGATCAACACTCATCAGTTTAATAAAGTCAATTGGTACAGTACGGCCTTTATTTATTATTGAGATATGGCCGCAGTAGGCAAGCGATGAAATGAGAAAGCATGCAAGATCATGTGGCGCACCATACACATCGGTTTGAAGTTTTAAAAGAAGGTTAGACAGGGGAACTTGACCTGAGACTGGCAAAAGTCCGAAAAACCATGAAAGAAACTGATTGGAAACAGGATTAGGAGCCAGCAGGTAATTTCCGGATTTGACTTCAACCAGCCCTAATGGAACTGCCATAGTCTCAATGGCTTCAGATAAACCTTGAGCACGAGCATCTTTCAATGAAATAGATCCAGGAATTATGAATTCATCGAAAAGTCGCTGATAGTAGCGCAGAGATGGAGGAATGCTTCGTGAAGCAATCTCCTTGAAACGGGGGTAACGGGTTTCCAAAATCAGCTCTGCTGCAGCTTCTATGATTCTGTCAAATCGTTTTATTTCCCGCGCAGAAGGCTCCAGCTCGATAGAGGAATCCCAAAAATTACCACTGTAAATCTGCTGTAGTAAATACTGTTGAACTGCAGGTTCGAGCTTTTTTAACATCTCTTTTAGTTGGGGAATTTGTGGTGCATCTGATGGGTTAGCGCTTCTGAGTTCACCGGCGATCATTCTGCACGCAAAATACTCTTTTAACAGCGGATTGTTGGCAGTGTCTGAGGGGATAACCCATATCGCAGTGTTTTTACAATTAATTTTAGCCTGCTGAACAGAAATAACCAATGCCATATCGATTCTGGCAGTATCGAGCAGCTCATTGATCTGCTGTTCGATTGAGAATTCATTGCCTGGATTCAGATAGAATACTGCAACTTTACGAGTACTTTGACGCCATACGGTAGTACGTTCAATCGGCCTGTTCCACATTTGGGGGCCTGGCCATGAATAAGATTCGGGCAGTTCGGAAAGAGGAAGAGAAAAAACTCTTGAATCATCTGGCGCAATATCATTCAGGGCACGGTCAATTCTTGATCGTAAAATTTTACTTTGATCTTCGCTGGAGCTTACTACGTAAATTGCATCCAGTGGATTACCACTTGGAGAATCCTTTTTCCTGAGAAATCGGCTTTTTTCTGCAATCGGATCCAGAAGTACTTCTGATACATACTGACCGTTAGCATCAGGGTCCTGAAAAGAAAGCATACAGGAAACCAGCTCTGCCAAAACTCTAACTGAAGGAGCTGTTGCTGTGGGATGGATGGCATACAGCACAAGAATCCGGATCAATCTGCGACAAAGGATTCTATCGTGCTCATCATCGATACATTCCTCAATAGTTTCATCCAGATGTGGTACAATATGAGAGGGATAGATATAGAAAGATGAGAATTCCGCTATTCTTGGAGCAAAATGATCGTAGATCGCATCTGGAGATACCAGACTTGTGCAAGTTCTTCCCAGAACTCCAGCTATGTTTCTTCCAGGGTCACCTGCTATTTGAGAATGAATAAAATCTACGATTCCACGGTGTTGTGAGAAAAGGTCTCCCAGACCTTCAAGAAGTGACAATGTCAACGGATGTACTGGATATATACTTCTGAAAATGGCTGGAGTGACACTGAAACCGGGAAAGTGTCTGCAGAATTCTTCGTAAATGTGAAATATAACCGTATCTGCATCTGGTTTGATTTTTATGAGACGACGGGAAATAAGGTCCTTTATGTGAAGAGTGGAAAGATGCAGCTTAACAGGGAAGCGATCTTTGATTTTACGAAATGTGGCCTGAGCAACATCTCCGGTGCGTTCTATGCTCTCCTGGACGGCTGCAATGATCCATAATGGGCTGCTTTTACTGATTTCTCCTAAAAGCTGCAGTGTGCGAGCATCTTCGTTAAGAGAGGTACTGTCTGGTTTGGAGCGAAAGAATTCTGATAGTTCGTCTATCAGTAAGACAATACCATTAAACCCTGCTTCTATGGCTGTTTTGATAGCGGAAGCAAAAATCTGATATCTTTCTTTGGAATAGAGTTCTGAATTATCCAGACCTTTACTTTTGATGAACAGAAGCCCCTTGGTGTGTGCATCCTGCCGATGGTTATCGATCCATAGTTCTACTGATGGTGATGTTATTTCGAATCTGGAGCGGAATTCATCACATAATTCAGGATCATTGAGAACGGTTTTTAGAAAGTTAAGGAATCGGCTTTGGCCCGAAATGGCTTTTTTGATATTAAATGTACTTAGTTTTTCTTCAATAGCTTCGGCTATAATATTTTCTAGAGGAGTATTACTGCGATAATTAACCAAAGAAATCGGTACAGCGAGAAAATGTTTTGAAGCATCTCTGATTTTTTTTAATCCTGAATGTTGAGAAGTCAGATGATCGCATTCTGGGACTTCTGAAAACCAGGCTGCCAGAGCTGCAAGAAAGTGACTTTTCCCTGAACCGAAATCCCCCTGAAGAAAGTACCCCTGCCCATGCTGATTCAGAAATGACTGTGATAAAACCTGAAAATGAGTATCGACATCTGCGGTGAACACAAAAGAGTTGACAATATTACCAGCTTCGATGATACTTTGTTCAAGGCGGATTACTGTCTGTACCGGTGGTACATCAATAAGGTCTCCAATAGTATACTTTGTCAGTGACGGTTGATTCATAATATGTTTTCCGAATCAGACATGATAGTACTGTCTGATGATTCTTCCAGTTTTTTCTGAATCTTTTTAATTCGTCCGTAAATCCGCATATCATCGGGATGAAGGCCTAACAGTTCATGGTAAAATTTCCAGGCCCTTTCCAGATTGTTACTACGGTTACAGGCTGCTGAGTAGCTTGAATGAAGAAATGTATCTGCAGGTGATATTCGCAAAAGTTCCTCAAGTAAAGGAATAGCCTGTAATTCCTGGCCGGATTTGGCAAGCGCGAAAGCTTTTTTACGTAATATTGAAGGATCCTGGGTCTTGGTCTGCAGTTTTTGATACTGGTTTACAGCTTTATCAATTTTCCCTGATTTTTTGCAAAGATAAGCATGTATTTCACCGTAAACTGGCGGTTTGGATGGAATTTTAGCCAACCTTTCGTATTTGAGACGCACAGTCTCCAGCCCGTCACGTGAAATCTCCAGCATAACCAGGAGCCAGAGTGCGGATTTGTTGTCAGGTGAACTCTGAAGCCATTGGTTGCATAGAGAGAACGCTTCATCTGTGCGTTTTAATCCGGTAAGCGCCTGGATTTTAAATTTATAGCTCTCTTCGGGTGGTAAATTCCATTGTGAAATGTAATCAAGTGTCTTATTCCATTCTTCAAGGCGGATGAGACATTCCAGAACCCCTTTTTGCGCACGTTTGGCAAGCTTTTCTTTACCAACTAACTCCTCATAACCACTCAAAGCTTCTGCTATGTCTCCGGATTTCTGACGTGCTTCAGAGTAGAGAAGTAATGTCCAGGAGCTTTGTGGATCGATAGAGAGGGCTTTTCTTAAAATATTAAGGGCTTCTTTGATATTGCCTTCATTAATAAGGGCTATAGCTTGCTGATTCATCCAGAAAATCTTCTGTGCAGGATTTTTCAGTGCTTCAAGTTCTGCTGTTTCAAATGCAGCACTGTAATTATGGGAGCGAAGATAAGACTTAAACTGTTCGTACGCTGTCATATTTTGATCGTTATTAATTGGGAAGTAAATTGAAAAATATCTAATGAAATGAAAAAATACTAAAACTATCTCTATCTTTATTACGTTATAAGAGCATGGTTAGTTGAATTGAGGAAAGTTTATCCCTATCGGACGCACTATTTTTTTCTGTCTTTCAGACATGTTTGAGTATCCGGCAGGTGATTCCGGTCCTATTTGGCACTCCTGTTCTAAAGAGAGATAAATGATTGGCTCTATTACAGTGCAGGAAAAAACAAACGAAACAATTTGGACTAATTCGTTTGTCATCAGATAGGCTGTCGATAGACAAAAAACAAGATTGTCTTTTTATCCTGTTTTTTGGCGCTTAAAGGTGCTCTCTGAAAGAAAATCTTAATGAGGTTAAGGAGAAGTTAAACAAACAGTTGCTCCTCTTTGAGCTAAAATTGCGACAGGAGAGATGGTGGTTCCAAGAAAACTGGAGATAACAGAAAGCGGGATAGCTTCCTTTATATGTGACAAATAGCAGAAAACAGCACGGGCCTCTGTTCTGCTGTTCATTCTTCCTCTTTTTTTCAGCTCATTTTCAGCAATACCGTATTTTTGGCAGACCTGTCTGGAGATTTTTTTCATCACATAGGTGTAATCTGCTTCACGATGTTTTCTTTTGAGCTTCTGTTTGAATTTCTCTAACGCATCGTTTGCAAACTCAGGATCACCGATTACCGCAGGCCATCCCTTGCAGGAACCGATGATCTCGGTGGTTTCAACGCAGGAGAGATGTCCTGCGGTCTTGATGTCACCAATGCAGCATTTTTCCAGAGATTGTAAATATGCTTTTATGGCATCCTGTTCATTATCGCCAAATCGGCGAAGGCATTGCTCACGTTTCTGAAACTTTTCACCCCAAGTATTGCTTTTGCCTAACAGGAACCCATGCCCACACCATTGATAGTTTTTAAGTTGTTCAAGAGAGTTTACTATTCCGGCACGCAAGGGGTTGAGGTTTATATATTTAATGAGCTGAACCGCATAATTTTGGTCCTGACAGAGAACCGATTTAAAACGGTTTTGAAAGAGACAACCGTTTTTTTTGTGCGTTTTATTGTAATATCTGGCATATCCTCCATTAAGTCCCCTCATCAGCTTGCTCATCGGTTTATCGCTTGTTCGTAAAAGCAGATGATAATGATTATCCATTAATACCCAGGTGTAGCATTGATAGCCGCTTTTTGCGAGCCCTTTCTCAAAACGGGAAAGAAACTCGATTCTGTCCAGATCATCAACAAACATGGGTTTTCCCTCAATTGAGTGGGCCATGATATGGACCAGAGATCCTGGAGCTTCCATACGAGCCATTTGTGGCATTTTGGTTCTCCCGTTTTGAGGTGGAAGAAGGTGACAGGGAAAAAGGAATGCAAAATTCAAACCAGCATTGGGAATGAGATAAATGACAAAAAAATAGTCCGTCTGTTTTGCTTCTTTAAGGAAAAAAAATAGTCCGTCAGTACGTGTCACGTCAGTACGTGCAGCCGGGGCTCTATTTTTGCTTTAATAATTTGGGTTGATGGAATTGAATTGTCAATAGGAGGAATATATGTTTATTATAACCGATGTAAACAGCAGGTTCGGGGCTAAACTTGCACTCCAACTGCTTCGGTCCGGTCAAAAGGTGCGCGGCATTGGTAATCATAGAGAAAATTTGGCCTATTTAAAAAGTGAAGGTATGGAAATAGCCACCGGTCAAATGGTTGATCCTGTATTTTTAGCCAGTGTTTTTAAAGATGCTCAAACACTGGTTCTCATAGCTGCTGCTCCTCCAAATCTGGAAAGTTTCAGCAACACATTCCATCAGGTTGGTTCTGCGGTATGCAAAGCTGTTAAAGATTCAAAAATCAGCACAATATTCTTTCTATCCAGCATGGGTGTGGAGCAAACCTCAGAGGCCGGCTTAATCCTGGGACTTAGAGATATCGAACAACAACTAAACTCCCTTAACACCGAAAATGTAATCTATTTGCATCCGGGTTACTTTATGGAGAACACTCTTTCCAAAATCAGTTTTATTAAGCAAAAGGATATGATAGCAGATTCCATTGATGCACAAATACCTTTATATATGGTTTCAATCGAAGATGTCGCAAATTACGTTACTGAAATGATTAAAAAAAGAAACTACTATGGCCGGGCAACTGCAGAATTATATGGAGATCGTTTATCATACAGAAAAGCTACAAAGATCATCGCAGATAGCATTGGAATTCCAGAATTACCCTATGTTCAACTTTTGGATCCTGAGATGAGAAACGAATTGATAGAAAAGGGGTATTCCATAAATATGGCTAATGCCTATGTGGAGATGTCTCATGCGCTGAGCCGGGGAGCCATCTGTCCTAACCTGATAGACAAAGAAGTACCAAACTGTCCCACCCGTTTTACTCAATTTGTGGAAAAAGTATTTGTCCCGGCTTTTAAAGCGGCAATTTAAAATCAGCTTAAAACTGTGGGGCACTGCAGGTGCCCTGCCAATCTTTCTTTTACTTCCAACTGATATTCTTCTGCTTAAACGATATAATAAACAAAAAAACCATGACAAGACTTTTGAAATGCTTTAAATTATGTAGGAAAACTGTTCATCAGTATATCTTAGATAGGGAAACATGGCACAATGGATGAACTTTTGTCTGAGACGGTTTCATTATCGGAAAGTGAACTTATCTCTGCAAATCCACCTGAACCCAAATCAATTGGTTCTGGTGTAGTAAAATCGGTCTTAGGAAAGGGCGGGGCCTCGGTTGTTTATGAGATCTGGAATCCAAAACTGGAAATTTATCGGGCAGTAAAACTATGGAGGCCGGTGCAGTCGGAAAAGACGATTCAGCGTTTTGAAAATGAAATCAAAATCACTGCAAAACTGCATCATCCCAATATAGTAGATATTTATACGGTTGGTGAATGGAATGGTCTTCCATATATAGAAATGGAGAAAATCCAGGGAACAAATCTAAAAGAACTGATAAAGAATAGGGGGGCAATTCCTGAGTTAGTTGCAGTGGCAATAGTGGTTTGCATCTGCAGGGCTCTCAGTTATGCCCATAATCACGAATATATTCTTTCTGGAAAAAGCTGCAAAGGGGTGATTCATTGTGATATCAAACCGGCTAATATAATGATTTCTGAAACAGGAATCATTAAATTAATGGATTTTGGTATTGCTCATCCTTCAAGCGACACCGATCCCTCTGAGAAAAGTTCGATAACAGGCTCATTACAATACATGTCTCCGGAGCAGTTAAATTCCAGACCTTTGGATCACAGAAGTGATCTCTACTCTTTGGGTGTTCTTCTTTATGAACTGCTTTCAGGAACAAAAGCCTTTCCAGCCAATTCAATCAAAGAATTGATACAAAAACGGAAAAGAAACGAATTTTCCCCCTTGGGAATTTTCTGCAAAAATATCTCTGTAAAGGCCAGAACGATAGTTGAAAAACTGATGGAAGTCGATCCTGACAATCGTTTTCAGAGTGCTGATGAGTTGATGGAGGAGATTGAGAAAAGCTATCATAAACTTGCCGAAGAAAATCCTGAGGTTCTTATATCCCGCTTTTTAGCTGGAGAAAAGATAAAAAATATAAGCAGAGTAAAATTTCCAAAATTAACCCGCCTGAGCCTGATCTTTTTACTGCTGTCTTCTTGCATTTTTTTAATCTTTGTGTGGAATAGTAAAAAAAATACTGGTTTTAATTTTATTCAGGCAAACCCTTCCCCTGTTGATCCACTCAATAAAACTTCTTCTGCACCACTATCACAAGAAAGCATTCCTGCGACAACTGTTGTTAATAATAATAACATGAAAAGACAAAGTACAATGGCAAATCCTGCTTCGGTTAAAACCGGAGCTTCTTCTGGTAAAAAGACAACTGTTCAGCCTCGTTCCAAACTCGCACAATCATCACAACCATCGGTTAAAGAAGTTGAATCGGTTCTAAGTTCAGCTAGTACTGCACCGGATGAAGTAAATGATGCGACTATACTGGATGAGATAAAACGGCTGGTAAACGAAGGCCAGTTGAGTCAGGCTGAGCGAATGCTTCAGGAATTTCCAATTAACGATGGCGAATATCATCTTCTATATGCTGAGCTGCATCTTAATAGGAAAAGAACGAAAGCAGCGATGCAGGAAGCGGAAAAAGCACTGAGGATTGCTGCTGCAAGAATTTCGCCTTCTGAACTCAGAGAAAAAGTTTTATATTACAAGGCTAAAGTGCTTTCAATGGAGTATGAAAATGCTCCTGATAAACAAAACGGACAGAAAGCCATGGAGGCATGGTATGAAGTTAAATATGCTCTTCGTTCCAATACTGCACATCCTCATTACATAAAAGCTGATACGGAGATTCGTCGGATCAGTGCATCTTTACAATGACACAAAAAAGTGGAGTTTTCATGAATTTGATCTATAGAGTCTTACTCTTTTGCTTTGTTATAGGCTGGCGAATCGTTACCGCGCAGGAATTGGTGGAGTTGAGCGGATCGTTACCGGAGTCTTTAAGCGCTAAATCATACCTGGTGGTAGGGGATATCTTTGTCTCTCCTGGATCTTCTGTATCTATTGAAGCCGGTTCTGTGTTTCTGTTTGAAAGCTTTACCGGTATGCATGTCCAGGGTACAGTATATGTGAAAGGAAATGAGGATAAGCCGGTTGTTTTTACCTCCAAAAACGATAAGCAGTATAACCTGAACTCTACCGTCGAAGCTGCCCCTTTTGACTGGAACGGTATCGATATTTATGAAAGTGCATTGGGTTCTAGTTTTGATCGATGTATTATCCGTTTCTCTGTTTATGGTATACGCTCCCAGACAGAACATTTTAAAGTGAATAACTCCATTTTCGGCAATAATGGAAAAGCTGACATGACTATAAAAGGTGAACGCCAGGATGTTACTTCACAGGTACCCTTCTCCTACGCTCTGCCACCGGTAGATGAATCGGCAAAACTGCCTCAGCCTCAGCAAATAACCGAGATCTCTCCACCAAAAATCGATCTTCCAGTACCTTCTATTGATTCAGCTTCGCAAAAAAGAATAGGGGTTCAGGTCCTGCGTTACACTGGTCTAGCTCTGGGAGTGGGAGCAGGGGCCGCCTCTGTATGGTATTTTATTCGTAGGTTTCAGCCTTCACACGACAGGTTGGAAGAGTTATCTACTATTGATGATGATGAAAAATGGAGGTACTCTTCCAAAGACTGGGAATCTGCAGAAAAGGAACGCAATCGTAAATTAGGATTGTGCATTGCCGGAGCTGGTGGTGCTCTGCTTGGAGTAGGAATGTTTTCGATTTCATTTGCATTTTGATATTCAGATACAGGATAAAATATGAAAAGAAAAACCATTAAAACCATTCTGATATGTATTGGATTGCTTTTTTGCACCTGTACCGATCTTACTAATCCGTTTCAGAATAAAGATGAAGCCAGGGCTGAAATAACTAAATGGAATCTGTCCGACTCAGTTTCCATTAATATTTTTTCCACCTATAATATTCCAGTACGGGTCCTTCTTGGGGAACATCTTGACAGTTTTAAGGTACATGTTGACAATAACAGATTGTGGAGCTCTCAGGACAGTGTCATTTTCAGGAATGAAATCAGACCCGGACATATCTACTATTTCCCTTTTTCTTTTTATGACACCGGTTGGCAGAAGATAAAGCTGATATCATATAGAAATAATGGTGATTCGGTGGCTGACAGTTGTGTTTTACGTGCTGTATCCCCATTAAAGCAGAATCCTATATCAGGGGCAGTCGGGGATTCCATCCTTCTAAACACACTTCCAATTAAAGATAAACAGGTACTTTATATATGGGATTTTCATAATGGTGTAGTAATAAAGGAATATGCCTGTTCTGTACGCGTAAAAATTACTGCTCCATTTACCAGCCGTTACGGGCAACTGTATGTGGAAGATTATTCCGGACATCGTTCACCTGTAACTCTCTTTGAAATGCGATCTCAATCATCTCAAGAGCTTTCACTTAACTGTATAAACGATTCTGTCAGAGGGGATACTGTTTATTCTGCAGATGCACAGATAGAATTCAGGTTGGAAGTCTCAGGAGCACAGCAGCTTATTAATGCTTCGATCAATGGTCAAAGGTTCGATGAAAGCCAGAGAAAAGGAGAATTGTTTTTACTGGGATACAATCTGAAGGGACTGGATACTGCTATTGCACCACAAAAGCTTCAAGTAGCCATTACTGATGATCAGGGGCGTTCTGTCAATAGGACTTATTATGTAAAATTCATAAAAGTCACTCCGGTAATTAATGTGGTATACCCTGAGGACAGCATGCATACTGCTGCATCAGTGATGAACGTTCTGGGATCTGTTTCCAATATAAGACAAAACAGCATCTTGTATCTCTTTATCAGAAATAATGGCAAAAGCCTGGCAAAAACGGTGGTTACCAACAGTCAATCTATATTCTCTTTTGAGATACAGCTCGATGATAATTTCAACTATATTTCACTGGAGCTGTTTTCTGATTCACTTATGGAAAGCTCTATGTTGGCTGAGCAAGATTTTTTTGTTTTTTATGATCCAGCTTATGTTGATACAATCGCACCTCAAATCCGCAATATTCGCTGCAATGGGGTAATAGTAGACAGTGTGTTTACCAGCAGAACCGATACGATGCATCTTGAAATCGATGCAATTGATAATAGTAATAAAATGACTGTTACGGTGAACGGTAAAGAGGTTGTCAAAGGTTCAAATGAGCTTTTTTATTCTACAAAGGTTATCCTTACTCATAAGAAAGAATATACTGTAATAGCTATACAGGCAAAAGACAGTGCAGGGTATATAAGTAATGATACCATCTATGTCAGATACAATCGCCTTCCTCTGTGGGATAAATTACCATCTTATATGGTTGTGGATGCTGATAAAGATAACCTTTTTCAGATATCAGTTATTGATTCAGATGGTGATCCGATTCTGGTCACCATGACCATTCCCCTTAAATCCGGTGACATGGTGATGAATGCCAGCAGTGGACAGGTTTCCTGGAAACCTCAAGTTGCAGATACTGGCGTTTATGAAGTAAGCCTGGAGGCATCTGATGAATACGAGATAACAGATACTTCCTTTACAATATATATTAAAGGAAAGAATGCTACTCATGTTAAACTTTTAACATCTGGAAAAGACTTTCCAAATACACTCTATATTGGAGAGACTTTATCAGATACCATAAAAGCTTCCGGGACTCCCCCTTTAACATACCAGGTATACTTTATTGACAGTAAATCATCTGTCATCCTTAATGGTCCAGACAGTTTACTGCACTGGACTCCTAAAAATGGAGATACCGGCTTGCGTAAATTGCGTATTAAGATAACGGACAGTCTTGGCCTATCAGACTCTGTTAATGTAGAAATAATGGTTCTGTTAGCCAGTATCCGATGGGGAAAAAGTCCGGTTCAATGCTATGAAAAAGATTCAGTACTGACTACTAGTGTAAATCTAAGCAAACCGCTGACTTTTCCGGTTAATATTGGATACCGGATCATTTTCCCTTACAATCCAGGAGCTACAGAAAAGGATATCAATTCTCCGCCATCCAGTGTAATTAACTTTAAAGCCAGTGATACCGTAGCCAGTTTAAAAATTAAAATTGTCAATGATTCAATCCCTGAATACAATGAGAGATTTAACATTGAGCTTATTGGTAATGACAGTCTGAGACCGGATTTGCCTGTACTGGAATGTGAGATTATAGATGACGATATGGTGACTTTTTATTTTACAACGGCTTATAATAATGCTCATAGAGAAAAGGAGAGAACCGATAGCTTAAAAGTCAAAATATCCAAACCCCTGGAGAAAAGGCTTGTATTATCATGTCTGGTAGATGAAAAGTCCACCGCGAAGGAGGAAGAAGATTTTACGATTGGGAATGACGGGAAAGTAATGTTTGAACCTGGAGATACCATAGCTGTAGCTATTCTGAATATTATTGATGATAATATTCCGGAAAGTAGTGAGACAATAATTTTAAAATTAAAGTCCGACAGCAGTTTTGCCGCTCCCAAAACCGATGGCTTAGGAAATCCAAGGAATACTTTTACTTATACCATCTTGAGTAATGATGATGATCCCCCAGTTAATTATTCGTTTGATAGAACGGAAATAACCGAATATGAGGATCAAAAGGAGTTTAAAATTGCTGTTAAACTTTCAGGTAAACTCCAATCAGCTGTAACTGTGCAGTATCGCCTTGACAGTGATCCTTCAAAGACTACAGCAGCATTGGGTAGTGATTTCCGTTTAGATGCTAGTGGATTTTCAACTACTAATTCTTTGACTTTTGAAGCAGGTGATACTATAAAAGAGATCAGTGTATGGCTGGTAGATGATGATATTCCAAATGATGAAGTATTTTTTACTCTGATTTTATATTCTGAGTCAGAACTGGTAGTTCCGGGAGATACTACTTGTAAATTTATAATCAAACCCAATGAAACAATGGTGCAATTCTCAAGTGATAGGCAAGATTCAAAGGAAAAATGGTGGGAAACCCCTCACTGTAGAATTGTCCTTGATCAAATAGCTACCAAACCGCTTGAGGTTTATTTCCGAGTCGTCGGGTCTGAATCTGACGCTGACTCTGGTAGTGATTATACGATTCAAGCTCCAGGTCTTGTAAAATTTATGGCCAAAGAAAATGAAAAAGATCTGGAGGTTAGGATCATAGATGATAATCAAACGGAGATAAATGAAAAGTTTGTAATAGAAATAACTGGTGTGTCTGATAAAAAAATTGCCTATATTGGTCCTATCAACCGGATGACTGTTGAAATTGAAAGTGACGAAAAGCCTTAGTAATTTTATGGAGTAGGGTTTTGCGAATTTTGCTACTGAATGAATTTCTTTGTTAAAGGCTGAAGGTAACCCAAGAGCTGTTCTGGAATGTTTGGTTTGGAAAAATGATTATTGGGAAAGTGCATTAGGTCCATAAAACATAGTATATTTCCCATTCCTATTTCCCATTTCATCTCTTTTCACCAGACTTTTTGGAGGCATAATATGCTGACTACCAGAAGGTACGAATATCTTCCAATTAATCACATTTCCATTCATCCTGCCATTGCTAATCATCGGGAGCTTTCGTTAAACAAGGTAACTCACCTTGAAAAGGATATCCTGAAAAACGGACTTTTAGAACCACTGGTAGTTTGGGAACGGCAAGCAGGTGAGTATTTCCTGGTAGGCGGGTTTCATCGCATGGAGGCCATTAAAAGGATAAGAACCACAAACCCGACCTATTTTGATAGAGTGGATGTCAGGGTGGTTGCAGGTGATCCTGATGAAATTAAAGCTTTGAATCTCAAGCTTAATGCAGATCGACTGGATGTAAAAATAACCGATTATTTTGAAACTGTAATATATTTAAATAATGTAAACTGGTCATCAGAACGTATTGCTGAATTTCTGGACAAAAGCGTTTCCTGGATAGAGGAGATAATTCACTTTGCACCTATGGTCAATGATCTGATCCGTCAAAAACTGGAATCTGGAGAGCTATCCTGGAACAGGGCAAAGCAGATTATTCAGAAATCAATGAAAGCGCCTGCAGGTGAAGAAAAAGCGATCATGGAGGAGGAACTGGCAAAGCAGCAGGGGAGAATATCTAAGCCCTTGTCTTTCAAATCGGTTCTGGGTCATTTTGCTAAAATGAGAAAAACGGCTCCTGATATGACCTATTCTATTAAACTGGATCACCTTTATTCGCTCCTCAAATTATTACAGGGTAGGGAGTACAGCGATCAGGACATTGAAATGGTTAAAGAGATTTTTCCGGAACTGATACCCTCGCCAAAAGAGCTCGTCTCACTTTCGCAGGAATAATCAGTTTTTTTGTAAAGTACTATCATTACTGAAATACTTGCTTAAGACATTTCTTGCTGTGGCTGAGACGAAGGGGTCGCGCATTCTTCTGGAACCTATTTCCTCTAAAAGTGGCACTGCCCGTCTGTCGCCCAGCTCACCAAGCTTTTCGGCTGCACGTATCCGGGTACGTATGCTTGCATTCGAGTTAAGATCGAGCATGTAGATATTAACCATGTCCACCTTTACACCTGAAGCTTCCATGACTTTTACTGTATTCCATCTGATCCAGTAATGATTGTGATCAAGCCATTGCCTGATCCGTTTATGACCGCTCAGAGAAAGTGTACGGCAAACCAGATTAATAAGCGCCTCAGGAGCTTTTTCTTTTTTGAAAATCTCCTCCAGATCATCGAGCAGTGGATCGATCTGATATTTAAGAATCTCCTTGCTCATTTCCAGAGAAGTATTGAAATGCTGGTCTGCAGTTAAATAGTTTGCTTTTTTCAGTTCCAGACGACCCAGAAAAAACTCTGACCAACTGTTTTTTTTCGATCCCGAATGTTCTGTAAGCAGTTTATAAGCACTGTCGAGGTTGTTTGCATCTAATAGCGAATCGAATTGGTGTATGTAGGATGGTACTGAATGTTTCATTTTTTGTGGGATAGTTTTTTCCTGCGATTTTCTTGAGTGAAGAATCAGAAATGGCAGTAAGATAAAAAAGGCAGAAAGAAGTAAGGCGCACAGGACTGGGGTAAACTTGTAAAAGGAATTGGTATTTTTCTGGTTGGGAAACTTTTGGCAACATGAGTACTTAAAAAATGAGTAAATTTTATCTGCAGAGACATTACCTTTTTTTAGCAGGTATTTTATACCTTTTCTGTTAGTAGAAAGGAAAAGAAAGGACACCTGTTCGATAATTGCTCTGGAGGTATGAATCAAATTTTGTTTTGTAAAAAACATTTTGTGAGATTTCTGGGAAGGTATCGAACTTTTGGCTATCTCTGCCGCATCAGGGTGATTGATCATGGAAATGAGTTCTGATGCAGAAGAGATTCTTTCATCTCTGCAAGCTTTCAGTAAGCCAATTACCGCCTTTTCCAGATCTTTCGGAATATCTTGGCGTAAAGATTTCAGGGGAGGATAGTCCTGGTTGATAGTTGCAAAGAAGGTTGCAGGAACACTATCGCGCAGGAAAGGATGCTTTCCGGTGATTAGTTCGTAAAGCACAACACCGAATGAGAAAAGATCACTTCGTGCATCCACAGCAGAGCCGTCGATCTGTTCAGGAGACATATAACCGGGGGAACCCACGCTTACACCCGACTGGGTAAGACCAATCCAGGGAGCCTTTACCACGCCAAAATCAGTCAATTTAGCGATGCCACTTTGTGAATCGATAAGAATGTTTGCCGGCTTGACATCACGATGAATAATATGCTGCTGATGAGCAAGATGCAGGGCTGAAGCGATCTGTACAGTTATGGAACGGATCTTATCGAATGGTAATGTTTTATGTTTCTGAAGCAACTGATCTAATCCTTCACCCTTTACATATTCGAAAGCGATCCAGGGGATACCATCCTGCTCACCTGCATCGTAGACGGTTACTATGGAAGGATGAGAGAGTTTGGCGCATGCCTGAGCCTCGAATGCGAACCTTTTGAGAAACTCCTGACGGGTCGGTTCATTTAAAGATCTTTCGAGTGCGATTACTTTTATGGCGACCTGGCGGCGCAGCACCGGGTCTTCTGCCAAATAGACTCGCCCCATGGCTCCTTCACCCAAAAGATTAATCAGCTCATAGCGGCTGAATCGTTTGATAGGAAACAGATTTTCTTTTGGTGTGCTCATAAACTAAAAAATATAATTCCTGATTGCCGGTTTGACTTCATTGCTGCATTCAATATACAATTATAATGCCATCTCTGAATGGAAGTCCTTTTTAAGCGGTAAGTGATCGGAAAGAGTTTTAATTAATATTCGGAAATAAAAGATGAGAGCTCTATCCAAAGCAGAAAATAAACACTATATAGATGCAGTATCTGGGAGCGGCGATGGGATTTGGGATTGGGATCTTCGCAACGATAAAATTTATGTAAGTGAAAATTTGAAAAAAAATCTGGGATATTCTGATACTCAGACCGGAGTTAGCTCACAGGAATGGATCTCGCGGATTTATTACAAAGATCGCCGCAAATTTAAAAGTAAGCTGCAAAAATGTCTTAATGGTATTTGCGAAACCTTAGAGCTTGAATGCCGCATGGTTCACAAGGATGGAAGCATCAGGTGGATGTGGATCAGAGGAAGCATAAAGCGTAATATCAGGGGAGAAGCAATACAAGTTTGCGGATTGCAAACCGATATTACTTACAGAAAAAACGATGAACTGCAACAGAAAAAACTTCTCCATGAATACCGTTTCGCTCTGGCATCAGAAAAGTTGTTGATGGAGGAGCTGGACAGGAAAAACAGGGAACTCACAGAACTCTCTATAACCGATGGACTAACCGGGCTCTTTAATCATCGGTTCCTGCAGGACCGTTTCGACTTCGAACTGAAACGGGTTCGCCGCTACGGTGGAGACCTTTCCTGTATGTTAATCGATATAGATCATTTTAAGAGGATAAACGATACCTGCGGACATCAATTCGGAGATAGCGTCTTACGCCAGATCGCAAATATTATGAAAACCAAATCCAGGGAAATAGATATTTGCGGCAGATATGGCGGTGAAGAATTCATGATAATAACCAACCTGAAGGCCGATGATGCACTGCGTTATGCCACAAAGTTGCATACTGCGATAGAGGAGCATCCTTTCAAAAATGGTTCCAATATCATAAAAGTAACTGTAAGTATCGGTATCGCAGAATACAGAAGTGATGTCAAATTTAAGCAGCAGTTAATCGAACGTGCTGATAATGCATTGTATCAGGCAAAAAAAGATGGCCGCAACCTTATCCGGATATGGAAAGAGCTGGAATATCAGTGTGATAAAGTGATGGATCGGAGTGGGATAGAGGAGCTTAAACTCAAATTCGAACAATTGTCAAAGCAGATGCGAAATACCTATATCGAATCTACCAATGTTCTTATTAAAGCAATAGATGCTAAAGATCCACTGGCAAAGGAGCATTCACAAAATGTTTCTGTTTATGCCACCCAGATAGCCAAAGCACTGAAATTGAAGGACTCTGAAATCGAGGTTATCTCCTGTGCCGCACTTTTGCATGATGTTGGCAAGATCAGCATCCGTGATGAGATACTTTCGAAAAAGGATAAATTGACTTCTGCAGAGCTTCAGACTCTCAGAAGGCATCCGGAAATCGGGGTGAATATACTGCGGGATCTGAAATTTCTGGAAAAAGAGTTACCCATTATTCTGCATCACCACGAAAGATATGATGGAGGAGGGTATCCACATGGACTTAAAGGACGGGAGATACCGCTAGGGTCAAGGATCATTGCTGTGGCCGATTCCTTCGATGCAATGGTATCGGGGCGCAGTTATAAGAAAAAGATCTCCTGGAGAGCGGCTTTAGAAGAATTAAAAAAAGGATGTAATGCGCAATTTGCTCCTGAGGTGGTTGAGGCTTTCCTGAAGGTACAGCGATTTAAAAAGAATGCAGCTTTAAAGGAAGTAGGGAAACAATGAAAATTCGCATGAGGGAATATGAAGCAATTATCGAGCTGCTGATAGAGGGCAATATCATGCAGGAAAATGTGGATGTTTTTAAAAATCGGCTTAATGACCTGATCGATAATGGCAAAATAAGAATCGTGCTTAATTTTGCAGATACCAGTTATATAAGCAGTCTCTGCTTATCAGTTATTATCAGTATTAAAAACCGCTTATCCGCGCTCAACGGAGATATAAAAATAATTGGGGCAAACCAATTGATCTCCAATCTCTTTGAAATCACTAACCTGAATAAAAAATTGGAGTTGCACAAGACGATTGAAGCGGCAAGTGCTGCATTTTCGAAGATTTCTGTTAAATCGGCTTAAATGAAGAAGATTTTTTAGGTAAGTGGCCGGATAAGCTCTTCTATGGCATCGATTTTTTGTCTGAGTGCCAAGTCCTGTTGTATCTCTGATTCGATCTTTTTGAAGCTATGTATGACTGTGGAGTAATCACGGCCTCCAAAATCCAGTCCGATAGATCGCAGAGACTGTTTTGTCCACTTTTTACAAAGATACATGGCAACCGAACGGGGTAGAGCAACATCCCTTTTTCTGGTGTGAGCTGTGAGTTGATTTGGGCTGATGTCAAAAGCTTCCGCTACCTTTTGCTGAATAAAAGCAACAGATATTCTTTCCTCTTTTCTGGAGACAGCGTCACCCCATAATTCTTTGGCTACTTCCAGTGTAATATCTCTGCCGGTAAAAGAAGAGGATGCAATAAGCTTAATAAGAGTTCCTTCAAGTTCTCTTACATTTGAGGTGATATGTCCGGCAATGAACTGAACCACTTCATCCGGCAGATTCAGTCCATCGATCTCTGCTTTTTTCCGTAGAATCGCCATGCGGGTTTCCAGATTCGGTGGCTGAATATCGGTAATCAAACCCCCAAGAAAGCGGTTAATTATGTGCTCCATCATATCCGGAATCTTATCAGGTTGCCGGTCTGAAGATAATACAATCTGCTTGTTTTCCAGTAATAGCTTGTTGAAAATTCTGAAGAATTCTTTCTGAGTACCTGGTTTACCGCTGAAAAACTGAATGTCATCGATCAAAAGAAGATCCACATCGTTGAATTTATGGTAAAAAGAGGTGGAATCTTTTTTGTTGATCACGTAGTTAATGTATTGATTGGTGAATTCTTCACTTGTAAGGTAGATGACTTTATCTGCGGTTCCTTCGTTTTGGGCAAATTGTCCGATTGCCTGGAGAAGGTGAGTTTTTCCCAATCCTGTTCCCCCATAGATTATTAAAGGATTGAAAGAGGTTTTTCCAGGGGCTTCCGCAACTGCCAATGAAGCCGCATGAGCCATCCGGTTTCCATCTCCCACAATAAACTTATTAAAGGTGTAATTTGGATGGAACTGTTCGGGGCTTTGGGCTTTCTGGGGGATTTTTCGGGATTGTGCTTCTTCAATCTCCTGGGAAAGCGGTTGAACAATCTTCCAGTCTTTTTCAATCGGTTTAAAATTTATAGTAGAGAATTTAATGTCTACCTCTCTGAGTGTTTCCTCAATAAGGGTTAGGAAATGCTCTTCTATAAAATCAGCAAAAAACTGATTGGGTACTAAAATGTTAGCTACGCCATCATTTGTGATTTGAAGTTCTGTAGTTTTGAACCAGGTTTCGAAACTTGCTGGTCCGATTTTTTCCATAATATTTCCCAGGCATCTCTGCCAGGGAGAAGTAATTGAGAAATCATGAGATAAGTTGTTCGCCAACATGTTATCCACATTTCCTTAAACTGACAAGTGATTCTGTGAAACGGATACATTACTAAGAATGAGCAGTTTCATCCGCAAGTGGGGTAGAACGTTTAACATACTGAATGTGAAGTATTTATGCAACTTGACAAGTCCTATACTCTGCAACGTTCAGGGGGTTGTTAATATGTTATTAACAAGCTCTCCACTACTTATCAACACTAAGTTGTCCACATATTAAAACGATGTCGTTGCTCGTGCAATCAATATAATTTTCCTATGTGGAAACTCAAAGGAAAAATTAGGAAATTATTAAAAAATATACGACAAATGATAAAATATGGCTTGCCTGTAGATTGATATATACCGCACTAAAAAAGTCAAGCTGTTTTTGGTATTGTAAAAGGCCATAGTACCAGGGCTGTTTTGTGGAAATTCTTTTTTGCCCATAGCAGTTGATTTCATGGTTACCTGGGACAACTACTCAGGTATTAAATAACAGACAGCAGTTTAGTTTAAGGATGGTTTGTTCCTGCGGCCATTTAAACGGATAGGGACTTTCAATCCCTCTACTTCCAGCTCATCGATTGTCTGGGCAGCTTTTTTGAGCTCATTTTGCAGGGTCTTTAATTTCTGGCTCCAGATTAAAAGGTCGGGAGTCTTGAGCTGTTCGGTAGCGAGGGAAGATCGTTCTGAAATCGATTTCAACTGGTTTAACAGTTGATTACTCTGTACTATGAGATTTTCAACTTTTATCAGAAACGAAGGTAGTATCTCAGAAATCTTCATTGTAACATCTGAAGATAACTTTAAAAATCCAATTATGGAGTCCAGCTTCTGTTCTGCATCTTTTTGAAGCGTTTCGGTAATGGAGGAGATAGAAATGCTCAGAGAATCAAATGTTTCCAGACCTTGCCAAAAATTGGTTATAAGAGATTTATTTTCGATGGTTCCATTTTTAAGTTTTTCTATCAGTTCTGATAATTGATCTATTTTGGAGCGAAGTTTACTTACATAGCTAATTGCCTCTGCTGGTCCAATACAAAAAGTACCTTTGAGTGTGTCTGCAGATAATAGAAGACCAGAGGCTAATGTACCTGGTTCAATCTCCAGGTAACGATCTCCCATAATCCCTTTAGGAATGACTGAAATTGAATAATCGTTGTAAAAACATAGTTTTGATCTGGTCTCGATTGTTGCGTACACTTTCTGATCAGCTTTAACTACACTGCGAATCTGGCCACTCTCTACTCCTTTTATATAAACTGGATCCTGGATGTTAAGAAAGCTGATACTGTTAATGGGAGGAAATCCTATTACATATGAATAAACCGGTAATGCTGTTTTCCAAATAAGGTAAGAAACCGGTAATATAAGGAATATAAACAGAGCACAGATTATGATGTAACCAAGCAAGCGATCATTCATGTTTTATTATAAGTATTCTTTTTTCTCCCGGTCAGGAATTTGCCTAATTACCGGGAATTTGACCATAAAACTATACTATCTTACATCAATAATAATACTAAATCAAGAGATTGAGGTTAGGGTTCATAGATGTTTGTTGGCAAAATCCCCCTGCTGGAAGTGCCCCTTAATAAGAGTAGATTCTTAAATTCCAAACATCACCTATGCCTGTTTTGTCGGTTTTTAAATCCGATGTGATGATATAATTCAGGAAATATAAATTGGGAGCCGGCAAATTATCATTATCTAAATCACTTCGATCGTCGGCAATAAGGCTGTTTAGGCAAATCGAGAACCGTTCATCATAATTGCCCCACTTTTTTAGGATAATAGTCTTCTTGTAAGCTTGAAGAAATTTCTGGTAAGGTATGCGCCTTTTATTAATTATAGCTAAATTCCTACAGATGGTCCTCAGAATGCGAACGTTCCGTTACCTAATATTTATAAAAGCATTTTTCTTTGTTATACCGGGGCTGCCTGAACTGGAAGAGGCGTTTTGTATGATTAGACCTCAATTCTGTATAACATCATTAATTGTGGGAATCTTTGTGAAGTTTTTAAAACTATAATATGAAAGTACACGGAAAAATAGAGATGCTTTTAATTTAGAAGGCAGATGCGCTTGCATTCTGACTTGCTGACTGAATGGCTAGCCGTACTAATAAAGGGCGCATGCCTTACCAAAGATAGCTCTTACGGTTCCGTAATGACATCTATTGGAATATTAAGGTTTTAAAAAATTTGATGTTTAAGACTGAAGCCGATAAGTTTAGGTATTACTCAGAGCTACGGAATTATTTTTAGGCCATGATAAATCTAAAAGGAAAAGCGCTGTACCAAGGCTTCATCATTGTCGTTTTTTTTCTGACTGCTGGAAGCTATGGAGAACCGATAGTAATAAAAGGTTCTTCGGTAAAGAAATTATTAGGAACACCAATAGAGAAGATCCGATTTTGCACCAGGGATTACCAGCCGGTGGTTTTTCAGATAGATGAGATGACTCCCGATGGGGAATATGTGTGTTCGCTGGGGGAAAAGCCAAACAGCGATTCAGGTAATGGAATACTTGATTCTCTGGATGAACTGGTGTTTTTGTGGGAGGATTGTCAGCCATTAAGCAATCTGGATTTTGATGATAAGTTGCTCAGGCTCAGGGTAAGTCGGGCAAAAGAGATCCGGGAGATCTATATATGCAAAGATGGTTCGGTTCCTGTTTCATCCAAACGTTACATATATTACGACCATGAGAGTAGAATGCTTAAAACACCGTGGTACTATGCACAGTTTGGTCTGGACCGATTTCATTTTGTCAAAGCCGGGGTTAAAAAGGAGAGTAGTGACAGGTATGTAGATCTTACCAATGAATTGCGGATAGAAATTTTGTTGAGGGCTTTATGGGGTTTGATCCCGATTCGCTATAGTGAAGACAATATGGTTTGTCTGGTAAAGAGATTCAAAACCGGACCGCTCCGGCTTATTCGCAGAGGCGATTTTCATCTTAATCTTGGGTTGGGATTGCGGGGCAGTCGTGCGATTGTTAATCAGATCTGTTATCCCCAGATAATTAAGGTACCGGTTTATGTTCATGCACCTGTTCGTTTTGGATCGTTTTTTCGTGATGCATACATTGAAATGACTCCGGTTCTTAAAGATGTGCCTGGTTTTAGCTTCAGGATTCCTCAAGCTGAATTTTCCAAAAAAATCAGCGGTGGACAGCAAATAGATACAATGATTTATCTTTTGCCCAATCATCAGTTTATGGCAGTCAGTGATGATAACATGGGGTATGGATGGGTATTGAAAGCAGAAATTGCTGATCAGTATCTTAAAAACAGCAGCTTTATCTTTAGAAAACCTTCTGTGCGTCTTGGTTCTGCTGATTGTGGTTTCAGATTAAACATTTACAATCTGCCCAAAGGATATTACGAGATCACTAACTGGGTGTTTTTTCAGTCTGGGGATTTTGCTTCTTTTAAAGATGAGTTTAAATCGGTTCTGGAACCGGCTGTTGTTTCTACACCCGATGGCAATTATTCAAATGAGCTTGGCGCTCCAGGCGTTCGTAAAAAACTCTCAGATTGAAAACACCAAATCATATAAAGTTTAAAAATTGACAAAAGTAGCATAGGCACTGCTTCTAACCGCATTAGCATGTGACAGACCGTTACGGCTTGCTGACGTTGTATTACGTATAGTGGACAATGCCCCCTTAACAAACTTTAATGTACCACATAATTCATTAAGACTGAGTGCGTGTGTAAGTTGGCCAAATATCATTGATACAACATGAATGACATTACGGTGAAGCCCTGATTTTTACTGCAGCAGAAGATGATCATAACCTAACAGTACACATCCTTTTTGCGAGTAAAAAGTTGTCCATACCATGAATTTTCCTGGCGAAAGTGAACCACAACTTATATCCGCTTTACCCGCAATGACATTGGCAACTGCAGAGTAATGTTTTCTGCCGTTTAGATCCATAATCTTGACAGATATTTTCGATGTGTTGTGGTCTGGAACCATCACAGTCATTGATCCTTTAGACTTATGATACTGAATAGACAAGTCTGTGTTACGGTTCCCGAATGTATTCATTGGTCGTGAATATTTAACTTTGGTTATTTTGATGCATTGGTGAAAAAAGTCAAATACATCAGGTAATACAATTGGTACCATATCTCCATGATCGGCATCTACTTCCTTGTATTCCAATTTGAAACCTTGCTCAACCATCCAATCACGCACTGCTCTGCTTCCATTCAAAGATGGCGTTTGTATTCCTTCGGTTATAAAAAAATTGATCTGGTGAAGACTTTCCCAGGGATAACCTGATTTCTGGACAAATGGACCAGACATCGGTGCAAGTGCATTCCAGTAATCGGAATATTTTGCACCTATATACCAGGTCCCACCGCTTCCCATGGAGTGCCCGGTAAGAAACATTGAAGCACGATCGATCGGATATTCATGTAAAACGATTTCCAAAACATTAATCACATCTTTTTCACTAAGCTGATTAATCCGTTCGCTTTCAGGAGTAACCTGTGCCATTAGTTCAGCGGCACCTTTCTCATTGCCAAAAGGGGCTGAAAGTCTTAAAAAATTTCCATACGCTCCTTTGTCACCCATAGGTGAAACCAGAAGAAATCCATGTTCATTAGCCAATCGTACCATCTGCTTGTTATTATGATCCAGATAGCTGCTTTCATCATTACCGGCACCATGCAGAAACATAACTAAAGGTAATTTAGATTTGCCATCCCAGTTCTCAGGAACACAGACACGATATCTTTCTTCAGCATTAGCTTCTTTAAAGAAATAACATCTATGCTGGTCACCTTTGGCTTGCCAGTGTGGAGATTTCGGATCGGAAAGGGATTCAGCAAGAAGCTTTGCATCACGAATGACTGTCTGTGGATCAAGTGTTGTTCCGAAGGAGATCATTCGGTGTGTATCTGATTGTGCAGATACTGATGTTACTGCAATGGTAATTGCAAGTGCCAATAAATGATGGAATAAACAGATTGTGGTACTAACTGTATTTAATAAGAATCGTGTGTGAGGTTTCATACCAGGCTATACCTTAAAGAATTTTGAGTACCAGTTAAAATTGACTTTTTAAAATACCGTTTTGGAAAAAAACAGTTTTGATTGTTTTATGCATTCGTTAACAGGTTCATAAAAATGAATACCACCCCTCGCCATGAGGGGGATTCTTCTTTATTATGGAAAGACGTATATGTTTGATTAATTGTTTATGGAATATTGGCCGATTTGACTTCCCAATTGGAATCTGTGCAATATTTACATCCAGAGCCGACTAGATATTCCTTTCCGGTGGAGCCTATATCATCTTTAAGCCACCAGTTTAGCCAAGCCAGCATGATTTTAGTAAACTCTCCTCCAAATGCTGACCAAAGATCTCCACCGTGTTCGTAATTTTTATGACTGAAGAACATAATCGGATGGCCAAGAGGAGCAATTCCATTATAATCTCTTAATCCATTGTTATACGCTCCGGTTCCATCTTTATGCCCTTCTAAAATCAGCACTGGTGTATGTACAGCGTCCCATAATTGTCTGTTTTCATTAAATGATCCGCTGCTTGCGAGTCCCCATGTTGTTATGCGAGGATCATGGGCTGTACCCATTGCCAGCATACCTCCGCATGAAAAGCCGTTGGAAGCTATTTTTGAGGTATCAAGACTCTGGTAGTAAGGACTACATGGTTTACGATTTTGAGCTATTGCCCAGTCAACGTATTTAAGCAGTACATCTGACATCTCCATTGCACGGCTTCCTGAACCTCCGGGGGTACCATCCGAAATTACCAAATAACCATGAGAGGCTAATTGTGCCAAAGCACCTGAATTGCCAGTCCCATCTCTTGAGCATGCTCCATTGCCCCAGACAAAGATGGGGTATTTTTTACCCGGTCCTAAATCGGCAGGTCTATAGATAGTGCCTTCATTTATTCCAGGGTCTGAATTTGTCTCAACCGTTACCCGATGTGGTCCGTTGACAGAAACATTAACTTGAACAGTTTTGGATTGTGTACAAGACTCGTTGTTTACGGTCTCAAGCACAATATCGATTGTTGAATTCAAAGAGTTAACTGGAACTTTTTTAGTCTTGTATCCTAAAGCTGAAGCCTTCAATGAATCTGCTGTTGCCTGAAGTTTTGATGTTCTGGTTTTATTTGGAGAATACGTTGATTTAACAGATATGTTCTTATAACTATTGGTTAAAGGAGTGTAGCGGAATATTTCCGTATATTTACCAATGGAGATTCGAACGAGTACCAAGTTGTTTGCGGATGAAAAACTGTTTGTTTCGAACTGGTGGTTACCTGCGGATAAATCGTTGTTGATTATTTTGTGTAGAAGTTTACCATTCATATTAAAAATCTCAATGGATGTATGAGATGGTTTTGTCAGGCTCAGGTTTATGATGCTATTATTGAAAGAAATGCTCGGTTTAAAAAACTGAACAGACATATCTTTGACATGTAATATTTTTGCAACGAGTGAATATACTCCTGAAGTGTCAGTCGTATCTGCGATTTGCATGGATTCAATGCTCACAATGGCTCCGTAAATTGCTTTTCCCTCCTTGCTAGTGACTTTTCCTTTTATTTCAATATCCTGCGCCTGCAAAGCTATGCTGGCTAATAATAAGATAAATGACCAACGTATCATATAGAACCTCCTTTATAAAAATGTTCTGCTTATTAATTTTACAACTTAATTTTTTAAAAACTATATCTTGACAAGATTTCATTTTGCGCACAAGTTTCTTTTTTGGAATTGAAGAGCTGCAAAACTGTTTTACGGTTCTTCCTTGTTAAAGTATGCATTCCATAAAGTACGAAGGCGACGGTTTTGATTTTACCTCAATATCGAAACCGATTGGTTTGAAACAATTGTTTCCTTAAAATCAGAGTATCAATGTTTTTCTTCGCAGTCTTGCTGCGTAGGCTTGGTAAAACTTCAATCCAGTTAACTCAAAAAGGATCTATGCATTTTATACCAAAAGGATTTCATTTTTCTTTCTATTCTAATAGATCATACGAATAAATTCATGGTATCAAAAAGAGCTGAAGAAGTAATCGAACATAGTCTGATGACCTTCTCATGAATGTTAATATATAAAAAAAAATTGGTAACATCACAAAATTTAAATCTGTAGTTGTTTTAATAGTACAAAAAAGAAAAATAACCTGAAAAATAATGTATACTGTTTTTAAAAAAGTTGTAATTAATTAATAAACAAGCAATTAAAACA
>CAYYNL010000031.1:0-31312 GCA_964472925.1 uncultured Fibrobacter sp.
AGATCGATTTTAGGAAGAGACAGATCGATTTTAGGAAGAGACAGATCGATTTTAGGAAGAGACAGATCGATTTTAGTAAGTAACGCATTATAAGGAATAATAGTTTTGTGGGTAGTTGTATCCATTGCATCGTTTTTTGCACCGGATACAAATCTTTTGGGTCTGGATACCGCAATTGAAGAGGAGGGAAAAAGGGTAGCACTACCTGGAGTGAGAGGTCGGAGGAGGAGCTAAGTCCTCCTACCCGATGATTTGAGCATTTTGTCTCTTTCATAGTGAAGTATCGGATCACATTTTCCGGGAAATTTTTCGGTAACCTTATCTGAGCAACCATCCATGGTTAATTTCTCACAGCTATTGCACACATTTTTATACCATTCATCGGTTATACCTTCTGGTTTGCCTCCCCGGTTACGGCTGCTGCCGATGTTATCAAGTTTCTTAACTATTCCCTGGGCGATTTGAGCTATCTGCTGTACCTGGGCGGGTGGGGCTTGCCTAGAAATAATCTGCAGATAAATAGAGAGTGCTTCTTCGATAATACTCTTTTCTTCATTAGATAAGGACATAAAATTTCTCCTGTTGAATTATATTGGACAAATAAAGATACAATTCAAAGATCTACAGCTTCTTTACATTTTACAGACCGGCTGAACTGTTTTGACATTTTTTTTTAGTAGATACATTTTGTTATGCAACTGCCAGCTTTAATTGTTAAAGAAACCGTCTGTTGCTGGGTAAAAAATAGTATTTTTATCTTCATAAATCTAAAGCTAAGGGGAAACTGTGCCATCGATAATTTTTATATGTACTGCAAATATGTGTCGAAGCCCCATGGCTGAAGGGATTTTAAAGCATCGCTTATCTGAACTTGCCAGAGAGGATATATTGGTATCCTCAATGGGGACCCACGGTATGGAAGGGAATTCGGCAACTGAATTGGCAATTGAAGTATGTCGGAAAAATAATCTCGATATATCATCTCACAAATCCAGACCTCTGATCGGGGAAGAGCTGGCTGATAGTGACCTGATATTTGTGATGGAACCGGTACATAAGGAATTTCTTCATGTCTTTTTTCCACAGGTTTACCAGCAGACATTTTTGCTTGGATGCTGGCCTGGTAAGGAAAGTCGTAAAGGAATAATTAAAGATCCGGTGGGAGGAAAACTTGATATATATCAGAAAACTTACCAGTCTCTACATTATCATATAGACAGGGTTATTCCCTTTATTCTGGCCAAATTCCCGCAAACGATTCCTTATACTCTTTAAGCAATAAATAGGAATCAGGATACGATGTTCCATCCACCATCCACCCGGATTATTTCACCAGTTATATAAGGCGATTTGATCAGAAACTCATAAGCATTCATTAATGAGTTTATATCTCCCGTGGTGTGCATAGGGATTATTTCGGATAAAGAGTCAAAATAGTGTTGATCTTCTGAAGATGCTGGGATCATCGCTCCTGGGGCAAGGGCATTGACTCTGAGGTTTGGGGCAAAAAGATAGGCTTGTTGACGGGTTAATTGCTGCAGCAGCTGTTTGGAAATGCGGTAGTTTTGGAAACGGCTGTTTGGTTTTTCAACGATGGCATCAGTGATATTTATAATCCAACCTTTTTTAATTTTTTTGGCGAAGAAGCTGTTAATTTGGGCTGGAACCAGAGCATTAATCCAAAGTATTTTTTTAAGGTCATCTATATTTTTAAGGTTGCCTTCAGTAAAGACAGAAGCGTTATTGATCAGACCTATCAGATTAATGGGGAGATTAAGGGCTTTATCCAGGATCTGTTCCGGTTTTTCGGAGAGATCATGTTGTATGAAGTATACCCGGTTACTTAATTCTTTTGAGCTGATAGCTTTCAGGGCTTCGCTGATATCACTGCGGTAATGAATCACTGCAGAAAAACCGAGTTCAAGGGTTTTCAGGGCAAACTGTAAACCTAATCTTTTAGCGCCGCCAGTGATAAGTACTGCATCTGTTCTTTGTGACATAATGAATACAATATAATATAATAGAGTTGGAAATAATCAGTATCGACTCTGCCTGAAAAAGACAGAGGTGATTTAAAGGGCTAAAGATGGTTATAGAGACAGGGATGGTCTCTGAGGTTCAGAGGATATATGAAAATTAAAACACTGCTGCTGGATGTTGAAAATTGCTTTTTGTTTTGTAACAGGACAATAGGAGAGAGGATCAGGGAATCAGGAAAACAGTGGCTTTGGCAAGACCGTAGTGGCATTCAGATAGATGTTATTGTAATTCATTACATAAGTGCGGTTCAGTTGCAGCCGCAATACCCGTTTGATTTAGGGGCGATTTTAGGCATTTTCTGTGATTATGGTGTTAGCAGTCATTATTTGATTGATAGGAGGGGTGACACAACACTACTGGTGCCTGAGCAGAAAAAAGCCTGGCATTGTGGAGGGAGCATCATGCCAGAACCAGACAATCGGATTGGGGTTAATGATTTTTCCATCGGTATAGAATTGATGGCAACAGAGAAGAGCGGTTTTACAATGCTTCAATATGAATCATTATGCAATCTGTGTCATTCTATAGAAATGCGTTATGGAAGAACATTTAGTTATGTAGGACACGATCAGATTGCTGGTGAACGTGCGGTGGCCTTAGGGTTGCGAAAAGAGATCAAGCAGGATCCCGGAAGTCTATTTGATTGGCAATATTTCTTTTCTTGTATGGAAAAGCTCAGGGCTTGCCGGACCAACATAACCTGAGAACAAATTTCTCAGGTATTTTTTTTTACGAAAATGTTATAATTCAGTAATATACAATTAGCACTCGATGATTTCAGAGGGGACATGAAATGAAGCCAAAATGGAGCCGGTTAGATTTTCTGCGAATTACATGTTATTTGGTAATTTTGTTTTCTTTCATTTCTGTAGTGAAAGCAGACGATGCTTTTGACAAGCTAATTTCATCAGGAAAATATAAGGAGGCTATCGAATATGCTGATGAAAAGTTGACCGAAAGAACTCCTAAAGTATGGGTTCAATTAGGGAAAGCCAATGAGGCTATAGGGATCTTTGAAAAAGCATTAGCTTGTTATTTAGTCTCCTGGAGGATGAATCCGGATGATTACGATGCTCTGGTTGGTGCTGCAAAGGTCTATAACAATCTTAATCAGCCTGATAATGCTTTGAATATGGCTCAGAAAGCTTTGGAGAAGAATTTTACTGCTGAAGCCAGTTGGGAGTATGCCCGTGCATGCATTACCCTTAACCGCTCGGCTGAAGCAAAAAAGGCACTGGAAAAAGTGATTCAGAGTGATTCTTCAAACATTATTGCCAATAGAGAGCTGGGGCAGATTTATTTCAACGAGAAAGTATGGGATAAATCGATCTCGCTATTGAAAAAAATATCGAAAAAAGAGCAGGATGGGCAGATCGCTTATAAAATTGGTAAAGCTTACCTTGAAAAAGGAGTTGCAGACTCAGCAGTTAATTATCTCAAACTGGCAGTTTCCTCTGGTGCAAACTCAGAAGTTTCTCTTGATTTAGCCAGAGCCTATTTTAGCCAGAGAAATAATAAACTGGCAGCAGAGGAGTATAGAAAGGTTCCAAAGGGGATGCTTTCTGCTGATGACTGTTATCGAATGGGTATTTGTGAGGAGAAAAACGGAGATCAAAGAGCTGCAATGGATTTTTTTGAGATTGCAGTGGAAAAATTCGGGGCTTCAACTTCAACTAACGCTCTTTTGTCCAGAGAAAAACTGGGAAGAGCCAGATTGAAATCTGAAGCATTTACAAATGCTCTTGAGCAATTTCAGTTTATCATAAAAGCGGATCAGAAAGCACTGACTGTTCCAGATATTTATATACTTCTTTCGGAAGCGTTTTTGGGAGCTGGGCAGAAAAATAATGCGATCAGCACTTTGGAAAATGCTATTAATTTGAATGAAAAAAACATCGAGGCATATGCCCGACTTGCTGACTTGTATGAGAAAAGCGGTTTTGAAGATAAAGCACGAAAAACATATGAAACAATATTGAATTTAAGTCCGAATGATCCCCAGGTCTATCTTGCATTGGGTCAGCATGGGTTGAAGTCCAAGAAATATTCGGATGCTCTGAGTAATTTCGAAAAAAGCAATTCTTTGCGTCGTAGTGCATCTGCTTCCGAGGGCGTGGCGATAGCTGCATTTAATCTGGGAAAGTATGATAAGGCACTGGAAGCAGCAAAAGCGGCAGTCAGTATGGATGCTGGAGCCTGGGATGCCAGGGTCTTGCTGGCATCTATACTTATGAAAGAAAAAAATTACAAAGCTGCACAGGAACACCTTGAATATATGGTTCGGAAGGAATCTTACAACATGGAATATTTGCAGCAATTAGCAACCTGTTATTTACAAAACAATGAAAAGGAAAAGCTGAAAGAACTTGATAAAAGAATTGCTGTTATGGACAAAACCAATGTAGAGTCCCGTTTACGGCTTGCACAGGTTGCGGATGCTTCCAATGATATCGAGTCTGCACTGACCTATTACCAAGAATTGTCTATACTTACTCCCAAAGATCCAGTTCTTTTTCGCCGTTTAAGTGATTTATCGCGTAAAAAAGGCAACATGAGAGAGGCTGTGACTTATCTAAGACGGTATTTGGATTTTGTGCCTGATGATGCGGAAGCCAAAAAAGACCTTGGTAATCTTCTTTATGATCAGAAAGACTTTGATGGAGCTTTAGAGGCATACAGATCTGCCATGAAAATTAATCCTGCTATCAAGGGATTTTACAAAAGATATGCAGAAATCGTTATTGCCAAAGGGCAGCACGAAGAAGTGATTACAGCTTTTAACAGACTAATAAAAGACGGTGATGCAGATGTTAATACCTATACCACGCTGGGAATGATTTATCAGAAAAGGAAAAGTTACACTGAAGCAATACAGATGTATCAGAAGGCATTGCAGTTGGAACCCTCAAATGTGGAGGCTCTCAGTGCACTAGGATCTTGCCAGACTGCCAGTGGAGATTTGGCAGGTGCAGCAATTTCATATGAACAGGCGGTTATGATGAACCCTTCTGCCATTGCAGAATTAAAAGAACTGGGAGAGATTTATTTGCGAATGGGTAAAGAACAGGAGGGAATTAAGGTATTAAAAAAATATGTGGAGAAAGATACTACAGACAGCGTTATTGTAAAAATTTTAGGAAAGAAATTATTTGAACGTAAAGAATATGCAGAGGCTGCCAGGTATCTGGCTTATCTGGGTCAGGATACACCACCGGATTATCTTATGATGTATAGTGAAGCCTGTTTTAACAGTGGAAAATTTAAAGAAGCTGCCAGGGTTCTGGAATCTGTCAAATCCGGAAATAAAATCAAGGGTACAATTATTTACCAGGTTTATAAGATGCTGGCAGAAGCTTATGAGAAAGACAGCAATCATACTCAGGCATCAAAGGCCTATGGCGATTATCTGGATTTGCCCGGAGTAAAGGATCCTGATGCTGCATATAAGCAGGCTTTTTATTTGGAGAACAGTAATATTGAAGCTTCACAGAAACTCTATGAACAGAATATCAAGAATTATCCTGCAGATTATCGCAGTTTTTTGCGGCTTGGATTGATTTATTCTGCAAAGAAGGAATTGCTCCAGAAGGCTGTGACCATGTTTACCAAAGTGACTGATCTGGCTTCGAGTGTGCCTGCAGTTTATCTGGAGCTAGGTCGGGTATATGGTAAGATGGGAAAAGAGGAGGAACAGCTATATGCATTCAGGAAGTATGTAGAATCGGATCCTCAAAATATTGAAGCAAACAAGCATATCGGTATTATTCTTACCAGAAAAGGTCAGGTAAACGAAGGAATAGTGCATTTGGAGATGGCCAATGCATTAAAACCAGATGATGTGGAAACTATGGAAAATCTGGGTTTGGGCTACATTAAAACAGGGCGTAATGGGGAGGCGATTGATCTTTTAGCCAAAGCTAAAACCCTGGATAAAGAGAATGTGAATATTCGCTATCAGTTATTTGAACTGTTCCGAAAAACCGGTCAGAATGACAAAGCACTTAAGGAGATGAAGGATCTTCTGGAATTGTCCAGAGAAACCAAATACCAGATGATTTATGCAGAAGCGTTGCTTTCTTCGGGAAAGGCTAAGGATGCAGAGGAGGTGGTAGAGGATATATTGGCAACAGAAGGTGAGAATATCGATGCATTTCTATTGAAAGCCAAAATATTAAGATCCAGGAAAAAATATGATGATGCAATCGAGGTATATAAAGAGATAATGCTGATAGTGCCTGAACATGCACAGGCCCTGTTTGAGCGTGCTGAAACTCATCTTCAGCAATCAAAACTTCCCTGGGCAGAGACTTTTTACACCAGAGCTTTGCGTGCAGATCCAAAAATGGCTTTAGCGCAGCTGGGATTGGCTAAAGTGGCAAAAATGCGTAAAAACATGACAGAATATAAGAAATATCTGGAGCTGGCCAGGCAGATGGAACCGCAGAATCAGCTGATATTACAGGAATTAAAAGATTCTTCTGCTAAATAAAGAGTCAGGGGGCACATAAGCCCTTTGACTTCTCGCAGATTACTTCTGGTTAAGTATTGTTTTGGAATTAGTTTCTGTTTTTCCCTATTTGATATTATTACGATCGATACTTGAGTAATTACGGTTTTTATAATTCTTCAGGCTCGCTCTTTGCATCACCTGCTATTAAGTAAATCATCAGGCACCTGCCAATTTTGTATATTAAAGAATTAAACCGGGCCGGTAAAAAAAAATTCAAAGTTCTCAAAATAAATGTTTCAGAGAAGACGTATTATATGCAAGAACAGCAAATGAATGATGATCAGCACTTTTTTGATCTCTGGTTAAATGGAAAATCAGAGGGATTTTCAGCGCTCTATGAAAAGTATAAAACCCGGGTGTTTGGGTTTTTGGTAAGGATGACTGGTGATCGGGAGATTGCAGAGGATCTTCTTCAGGAGACTTTCTTTGCCGCTTTGAGAAATGCAGACCAGTTTGACAGGTCCAGAAGCTTTCTAAGCTGGTTGTTTGGAATTGCGCATAAAAGGACCATAGATTTTTTCCGTCATGCTAAAGTGGAAACCGAACACAAGCAGGATGCGGAAACAGCGATAGGAAGTAAGATAGAAGCTCCTGACCAACAGTTATCTAATCAGGACTTACGCGCTTTAATCAACGAATCTGTTGAAACATTGGACCCTCTTCAAAAAGAAGTCTTTCTTCTTAGAGAACTTGGAGGGGTGCCCTTTAAAGAAATAGCAAAAATTATGGATTGCCCAATCAATACTGCATTAGGCAGAATGCGATTGGCCTTGAAAAATATTCGAAAGGAACTGAAGAAAAGGGGGATTGATGGCGTGCAGTGAATGGGAAGTAACAGGTTTACTGTACAGCTCCAAGGAGTTGGATGTTAATCAGACGAGGCTATTTGAAGAACACCTGAGTGTCTGTTCTGAGTGCAAAGAACAGATGGAACTCTATGAAAAAGAAAGGACATACTTTTTTAATCTGACAAATCTTGAGGAACTGCCCTCAAAAAAAGTAGATGAAGAAATCTTGAGAGTGTGTTCAAACCCCACAAAACAGTTCACTTCATTAGGTTTGTTACCATCTTTTCTGAAAAAAACCGCATTCTCGATCACGTTTTTTATTGTCGGATTTGTGGTAGTTGGCTATTTTGCCATGAATCTACAAAACAGTGCCCAAAATTCGGTGGCAATTGAGAAAAATGAATTGACCCAACCTCTGCAAGCGGTGAAAGCTTCAGATCAGGATTCCCTCATAAGTGACAGTGCTAATGACACCGGCCTTTATTTCTCTAAAACCAGAGGCTCTCTGGATTCTAAAGGCGTTTTCCCTGTTGATCTAAAAAACAAATAATCAGCCCTGAGATCCCGAGCACAAAGCGGGATCTCCTTTTTACCTCTTCCTGTTGATTTTGATTTTTAGTGTGCAACCGTTCCTACTCTCATATATTTTAAACCTGATTCGGGTAACTCTTTTGGGGTGAATCGCATAGAATCCTTTAAGTCAGCGGCCCTGAAGAGGTGATTATCAAGGGGTTCGAAGATTTAGGTTAAAAAAATGTTCGATTTAACTTAAAGAATTCCTGGATCGGTTTATGAAAAAATTCAAGTTACTTACCAGGTTGCTCCAGGGTGCTCAAATCATTACGGGTATACTTCTGGCTGGTATGCTGATCAAGGCAATAAATCTTCTCTACCTGTCTCTTAGCCAGGAGTCTGTTTTTTGATCTATTGTACTTTGTTAAATCCTGCTCTCGATGTTGTTTATAAAGTAAACGATTTTCGTCCAGGCACTACTTTCACCGATACTCCTCAAAAAATATTTCCAGCCGGAAAAGGACTTAATGTGGCGAGTGTGGTAAAAACGCTTGGAGAAGAAGTCTGTGTAACCGGTGTAATGGCAGAAAATGATCTTAAACGTACAACCCAATATCTGGAGAATCTGCATATTCAAAGTCGTTTTTATGTGATTCCTGGAAATCTAAGGATTAATACTACAATAATAGAGAAAAACACAGGGTTCGTCTCTCATATCAGCAGTCTTTCTGCTCCGGTTACTCCTCGTATACAACACGAATTTCTCTCGTTTTTTGAGCCACTACCGGCAAAAGGAGATTTCTGGTGTTTTTCCGGAAGTATTTTAGGGGGCTTTGAAGAAGATATATACGCAACCTTGATAAAGTTATGTATTGATGCTGGTTCAGAGACTTTATTGGATTCCAGAGGAACAGCTCTTAAAACCGGTATAAGGGCTATGCCGCAGATAATAAAGCCCAATTTGACAGAACTGGAAGATTTTTTTGGTGAACAGATTCAGGGTGTACACCATATTGCTCTTAAAGGGAAAAGATTTCTTGATATGGGTATTCCTTATGTCTTTATTTCATTGGGGGCTGATGGTTTGATGGCAATCCATGAGAATGATTGCCTTCTTTGTTCTGCACCTCAGGTTGAAACAATAGATACTGTAGGGTGTGGAGATGCTCTGGTTGCAGGAATTATTGTTGCCCGTAAAAGGAATTTCTCCTTCCCGGAGTTATGCAGAATGGCGGTAGCCTGTGGAGCATCTAAAGCAATGCATGAGGAACCTGGACTTGTTACCCGTAATGAGGTGTGGCAGTTAATGGAAGATGTAAAAATAACAGCCGTATAAAGGTTAACAAATTCAGGTATGAAAAAAACTATTATCCAACAGGGTTTTTATTAAAATTGACAAAGAGAGTATAATCGAGGTTAATAATTCGAAGGTTCACAGGTGTTTGTCAGCAAAAATTTACCCGTTGCAAGCGCCTCTTATTAAGAGAAGATAAAGGGCGCTTCGCAATGGTAAAAAAATTGAGGCAAGAGGTTTTAATGTGATTTTTTATAAAGAGGTGAATGATGAGTAGATATAGAATTTTGGTAACCGGTGGAGCTGGCTTTTTAGGATCACATTTATGCGAGAGACTGGTCAAAGAGGGACATGATGTAATCTGTCTTGATAATTATTTTACCGGAAGCAAAAAAAATATTGAACATCTGATGGACTTCAGAAATTTTGAATTGATGCGTCACGATATTACTTTCCCTGTATTTTTGGAAATTGATCAGATTTATAATCTTGCCTGTCCAGCATCACCCATCCATTATCAGTATAACGCAGTGAAGACTATAAAAACAAGTGTAATGGGTGCCATAAATGTTCTGGGTCTGGCAAAACGGGTAAAAGCTCGTGTTCTACAAGCATCTACTTCCGAAGTCTATGGTGATCCTACAGTGCATCCACAGGTAGAAAGCTATTGGGGAAATGTAAACCCGATTGGATTGCGTTCCTGTTATGATGAAGGAAAGCGTGTTGCCGAAACACTTTTCTTTGACTACCACAGGATGAACAATGTAGATATCAGAGTAATGAGAATCTTTAATACTTACGGCCCGCGAATGAATCCCAACGATGGCAGAGTGGTTTCCAATTTCATTGTACAGGCACTGAAGAACAAGGATATTACTATTTATGGTGATGGAAATCAGACCCGTTCTTTCTGTTACGTCGATGATTTAATTGAAGGAATGGTGCGATTTATGAATTGCAATGATTTTTTGGGGCCGGTTAATATTGGTAACCCCTCCGAATTTACTATTCGGGAGCTGGCGGAGAAAGTAATACACCTTACTGGTAGTAAAGCACAGATAATTAAATGTCAATTACCATCCGATGATCCAAGACAGCGTCAGCCTGATATTTCTCTTGCCAGAGAAAAACTTGGTTGGCAGCCTGCAATACCGCTTGATGAGGGGTTGGAGAAAACAATAGACTACTTTAGAAAAACTTTGGAAAAATAAATAGTGAAAATTCGCTTGTTAATTAATTACAGATTAAGAGTAACTATACTTTTTTAGATATCAGATAAAACGGAGGTATTTTGAGTACTTATAATCCTTCAGAGATCGAAATTAAATGGCAGAATCGATGGAAGGATGCCAGACTGCACAAAACTGAATTCAATCCTGAGAAACCTAAGTTTTATGCTTTGGATATGTTTCCTTATCCTTCCGGTTCAGGACTTCACGTAGGACATTGTGAAGGATACACTGCTACCGACATTATCACCAGGTTTAAGCGGATGCAAGGTTTTAACGTACTTCATCCAATGGGGTGGGATGCATTTGGACTTCCTGCTGAAAATTACGCCATCAAGACCGGTATCCATCCATCTGTGACAACCGAAAAAGCAGTTGCAAATTTTAAGCGACAAATTAACAGCATTGGTTTTGCTTATGACTGGGACCGGGAAATAAATACCACAGATCCTCAATATTATAAATGGACACAGTGGATTTTTCTTCAGCTATACAAAAAAGGTTTGGCTTATCAGGGTGTAATGCCTATAAACTGGTGTCCTTCCTGCAAAACCGGTCTGGCCAATGAGGAAGTTACTCAGGGCAGATGTGAAAGGTGTCTGACTCAGGTGGAGCGTAAGGATCTGCGCCAATGGATACTGAGAATCACTAAATATGCAGATCGTCTTCTGGAGGATCTGTCAGAAGTTGATTGGCCGGAATCGACTTTGCTGATGCAGAAAAACTGGATCGGCCGTTCAGAGGGTGCAGAAGTTGATTTTACTGTAGCAGACGGAGCTGCTGCAGGGGAAAAGATCCGGGTTTTCACTACTCGCCCTGATACTCTCTTTGGTGCTACATATATGGTGCTTGCTCCTGAACATCCTTTAATTTCCAGAATTACTACTGCTGAGCAAAATGGCAAAATTCAGCAATATCAGAAAATGGCGCGTCAGAAAAGTGACCTGGAGCGCACAGAACTTTCCAAAGAGAAAACCGGTGAATTTACCGGTGCAATGGCAATTAACCCGGTGAACGGAAAAAAGATCCCGATTTGGATTGCAGATTATGTATTGTCTTCTTATGGAACCGGTGCAATCATGGCAGTTCCTGCACACGATCAGCGGGATTATGAGTTTGCAGTAAAGTATAATCTGCCAATAATTCAGGTTGTCAGACCGGCAGATAACAGTGAAGTCCCACAAGGGGTTGCTTATTGCGAAACAGGAATTGCGGTAAATTCTGAAATGCTTAATGGGCTGACTACAGTTGAGGCAAAGAAAAAGATCTGTGAAATACTTCAGGAACGTGGTCAGGGAAAATCTGCCGTTAGTTATCGTCTCAGAGACTGGATATTCTCACGTCAAAGATACTGGGGTGAACCGATACCTGTTGTTCATTGTTCAAAGTGCGGAACAGTACCGGTTCCCGAAGATCAGCTTCCGGTGACTCTTCCTAATGTTGATCGTTATGAACCATCAGGAACAGGTGAATCACCTTTGGCTACGATTCAAGAATGGCTTAATACCACTTGTCCTTCCTGTGGGGGACCTGCACTCCGGGAGACCAATACCATGCCTCAGTGGGCTGGTTCCTGCTGGTATTATTTACGTTATTTAGATCCTAAAAACAACGATCAGCCCTGGTCCATGGAAGCTCAAAAACAATGGATGAATGTAGATCTTTATATCGGGGGGGCAGAGCATGCAGTTTTGCATCTTCTTTATTCCCGTTTTTGGCACAAGGTGCTTTATGATCTGGGCTATGTAACCACAAAAGAACCTTTCAAAAAATTACGTCATCAGGGCACAGTCCTTAGTGCAACCTATCAGGACAAAAATGGCCGCTACCATGAAATTTCTGAAGTGGAATTCAGGGATAACAGGCCATATTTAAAATCAACTGGTGAGTTGCTCACCACTCAGATTGAGAAAATGGCCAAATCCAAACTCAATGGGGTCAATCCCGATGATGTGGTTAAGACTTATGGTGCAGATGTGTTAAGGCTCTATGAGATGTTTATGGGAGAATTCGAGCTTCCAAAACCTTGGGATTCAAGGGCGATTGAGGGGTGTAGTCGTTTTCTGAAAAGAATCTATAAAATGGTGGATGAGTTCGATCCCAGCAGTGCACCAACTAAGGATCTCAATGTTCAGGTTCGTCACAAGACAATTAAAAAAGTGACTAATGATATTGAGGAAATGAAGTTTAACACGGCCATTGCTGCCATGATGGAATACTTAAACGAATTATCATCAAAAGGTGCCTCAAAAGAGGATCTTCTGACATTAGTGCAACTGTTGGGTCCTTTTGCTCCGCATCTGGGTGATGAGCTTTGGGAGCGTTTGGGACAAAGAGGATTTCTGATTGAATCAAAGTGGCCTGTTTATGATGAAAATCTTGCGCAAGAATCTGTAATTACCATTGTGGTCCAGGTTAATGGAAAACTTCGGGCTGATTTTTTGGTTTCCAGGGATGAATCACTGGAGAAGATAAAAGAAAGAGCGCTAGGCTTGGAAAAAATAAAACCTTATCTGCAAAAGGGAACCATAAGGAAAGTGATTGCAGTTCCCGGAAAGCTGGTTAACATAGTGGTTAATTAAATGAATAAAAATGCCTTAAAAAAAGTGATTGTAGCCACTTCAAACCGTGGTAAATTACTGGAAATACAGCAGATTTTACGATCGGTACCATTGGAATTGATCCCCATGAATGAATACTGCAATTCACAGGTGGAAATTGAGGAAACTGGTTCTACATTTGAGGAAAACGCACTTATTAAAGCTCAATGGGTTTACGATAAGAGTGGTTTATGGGCACTGGCCGATGATTCCGGTCTGGAAGTCGATGCTTTAGGGGGGAGGCCCGGGATTATGAGTGCCCGTTTTGCAGGGGCAAATGCTGGCGCTGAAGAAAACAATCATAAATTACTGGATGAATTGAAAAATGTCCCTGCTTCCGATCGTTGTGCCAGATTTCGATGTGTTATGGTTTTAAAAACCGGCCCAAACAGCTATCTCTGTTCAGAGGGTATTTGTCAGGGACACATTGGTTTTGAACCACATGGGTCAAATGGATTTGGCTATGATCCACTTTTTATACCAGAGGGGTTAGACAGGACATTTGCTCAGCTCTCATCTGAAGAAAAACACAAATTGAGTCACAGAGCAAAAGCGCTGAAATCTTTGGTGGAGAAGCTTAATGGCTTACCATTGTGAACAGACTACTGATGTAAATCAGACAATTCTTATCGTGGACGATAATCAGCAGACAGCCTCTTTTCTGGAGGTACTGGTTGAGCAGGGTGGTTATTCATGTTTAATCGCCAGTACCGGAAGCGGTGCGGTTCAAATAGTACAGGAAAAAAAAGTTGATCTGGTTTTGTTAGATGTTGTAATGCCTGATATCGATGGTATCACCACTGCAGGTAAGATTAAATCTATCGCAGGTAATGATTTCTTACCGATCATTCTGGTGACAGCATTGTGTGCAGATGAGGATAAAATAGCTGGTTTAGCTTATGCAGACGATTACATAACCAAGCCGTTTTCTGGTGAAGAGTTGCTTGCCCGCATGAAATCGCTTCTGAGGATGCGGCGGTTGCATCGGGAGTTGTCTAAATCCAAAGCACGTTTTGAGAACCTTTATGAGAATTTTCCTCATCTTTACATCTCCATAGATTCTGAATGCAATATTATTGATTGCAACCGTTTTTTCAGGGAGACATTTAAGGTCAAAAAGAACGATGCAGTGGGTAAAAGTGTTTTCTCCTTTCTGCAATCTGATGATAGTGATCTTGAAAACTTTCTTAAGTCTTTCACTCGCTCTAATGAATCTATTGTTAAGCAGCGGATTTTCACACTTACACCTGCGGTTTTTACCGAACCAGTGATTATTAATATGAAAGCCGTTTATTTAGGAGCTGAAGACACCTCTTTTTCTGTAGTAATTGCAATGGAGGATATCACCAGTCAGGTACGTCTTCAGGAGCAGCAGCGTATAGCCAGGATTCAGCTATACCGTTCTGCCCGTCTGGCATCTATCGGAACACTGGCTTCTGGTGTCGCTCACGAATTGAATAACCCTCTCACTGCAATTTTAGGCTTTTCAAGTGCACTACTGGATCGGATTAAAAAAAAAGAATCTATTAACAAAAATGAATTGGAACAATATCTGCAGATTATTAATACAGAATCACTGCGCTGCAGGAATATCGTAGAGAGTCTGTCAAAATTTTCAAGGGATAATGAAACCAAGATACAGGATATTTCTCTTTATGATTGTATCAAAGATACACTTCAATTGATAAAGGCTAAAGCAGCACGGTTAAATATCACCATCCATAATTCTATTCCAGCCAGTATAAAGATACGTGCTGATCTGAATAAGATGGAGCAGGTGCTTATCAATATTTTATCGAACTGTTTCGACTTCTGTCCTGCAAACAGCCTGGTAGAAATATCACCAATTTTTTCTAAAGAACCATCCAAATTTTATACAATTGGAATCACTGATAACGGGCCTGGAATAAAACCAGAGGATTTGCCTCATGTTTTTGATCCTTTTTTCACCACCAAAGAAGTTGGAAACGGTACTGGAATGGGGCTGGCTATCTGTTATAAATTAATGGAGGAATGCGGTGGTAATATTGATATAATATCTGAAAAGGGTAATGGTACTACTGTTGTTCTGGAAATACCATTGAGTGAAAGCGATAAAGAGAATGGAAGTGATGACTAAAGGGAAAATATTGGTGGTAGACGATGAAGCGTCTTTGCGGCTTCTGTTAAGTAATGAGTTAAGCAGAATGGGCTATACTGTTGAAGCTGTTGCTGATGGTGAAACTGCCTTGAATCGTTTACGTGATGAGTTTTTCCATATAGTATTACTTGATATAGTAATGCCTAAAATGAGTGGGATAGATGTCCTTAGGGTAATTAAACAGGAGACTATTCAATCGGAGGTGATAATTCTTACGGGAAATGCCACTCTGGAGAGTGCGATAGAAAGCATGAAGCTGGGTGCTTTCGAATACGTTCGTAAACCCTATTCTCTTAATGAGTTATTGATACATATAGAGCGTGCTATTGAACATCAGAGGTCTCAGCTGGATTTAAAGATTCTTCGGGATGAACTGAAAAAAAACGGTTATGGCGGGAAAATTATTGGAAAAAGTAAATCGGTTAAGGCTCTTCAGGACCTTATCTGCAAAGTCGCTCCAACACAGTCTACCGTACTGATTCTTGGGGAGAGTGGTACTGGAAAAGAGCTGGTCGCACGTTCGATTCATGCCATGAGTCAGAGGGCGAACAAACCTTTTATTGCAGTAAACTGTGCATCCTTTTCTGAAACTCTTCTGGAAAGTGAACTTTTCGGATATGAAAAAGGTGCTTTTACCGACGCAAAATCACAGAAGCGTGGTCTGGCTGAAATCGCCGATGGTGGTACATTGTTTCTGGATGAAATGGGAGAGATACCAGTCCATTTTCAGGCCAAATTGCTGCGATTTCTGGAAACAGGTGAAATACGCCGGGTTGGCGGAACAAAGGATATTCTCCTGAATGTAAGAATCCTTTGTGCGACTAACCAACCGCTGGAAAACCTGGTAGAACAGAATCGTTTTCGTGCTGATCTCTATTACAGGCTCAATGTACTGACAGTTAATGTACCCTCTTTAAAAGAAAGGCTCGATGATATACCTCTTTTGGTGAATAACTTTGTAAATATGCAGGGTTTCCAAAAAGAGTTCGATCGTTCGGCTATTGAATTATTGACTTCGTACGACTGGCCTGGTAATATTCGTGAACTGAAAAATCTTGTGGAAAGAACCTGTATCCTGGTGCCTAAAAAGGTAATTACTGCCGATGACCTTTCATTCTTAAAAGTAAATAGAAAAACTGAACCGGGAACTGAATCTGCAGCTCCATCTTCAACAATTGCTTCTGACACAGCAGCACTATCGCTAAAGGAAATGGAGCGGAAACATATCATCAATGTACTCAGCATGGTTAATGGACACAAGGGTAAAGCAGCCAAACTGCTGGAGATAAGCCCTAAAACCCTCTATATTAAAATGAAGGCCTACAATATAATTACTACTTACGAATAAAATTAACCTGGCTTAAATCGCACAGAGCCATTCAGGTCAGCGGTCTGGAATTCAGGATTAATCCAGCCCGACAGATCTTCTGTAGATCCATTCTATAGCCAGAAATGCCAATAACAGGGTTAGTAGCCACCAGTTGCGATTTAGTTGAATGTTGTCTTCAATGAAAAGATCAGCTTCGGAATTTTCTTTTTTCAGGATTTCTTCTAATAAAGTAATATTCTTCAAACTCACAGGTTGGCCTATTTCACTTAACAACAGGGTGTTTTGTCCCGGGATCTGCAATTCCCGGTTGTGTTTTCCAACATACAGTGAGTCTGAAAAGGAATATTTTTTATTGTTGAAGTCGATAGAGCTTTTGTAAATGTATTTACCACCTGTAAGTGGCTTGATGGTTAATTTTTGTTTTGTAGAGCCAGTATTAATTGTTTCGATGATAGTGTCCAGAACATTTTTTCCAGCCATGTTTGTAATAGAAAAACGTATCTTGGTTTTGCAAGAAACCGGAATGGTTGATGGAAACGAAACCGAAAAAATGATGGAGTCAGATTCATCGGTACTTTCTGATGGATAGATAAAATATTGTTCAGAGATTCTGGAATACAATTGTTCTTTTACCATTGAAAGAAAAAGTTCGGAAAATGAGAATGCCTGTTCTTCACTGTATTCGGTAGACATGGGCCAGAAGTCCAGTTTCCAGAAATCGGTTGCACCAAAAACCAGTGCATGATATCCTTTCCACTGCGTGCTGAACAGAAGAGGTACTGTGTCGCTAATAATTTTGTCCTTTATAGACAGAGAAAGAAGTGGAGTGTAAGGAGAAAGTTCCGGGCAAATCATGATTTTTGAAGGTGGAGGAAGGTTCTGAAGAATATGTTGATTGACAAAGATCAGATTGTCAGGAATCATTGAAATAAAATCAGAAGCTGCAGGAGTAATAGTCTTATGTTTTGCACATGGAAGACAACCGATAAAAACTGCAATTCCTTCTGGTTTCAGTTTTTTCAGTGCAGATGTGCTTGTATCGTTCCAGGCAAAGAAAAATAAGCAATCGTTTTTTTCACTGCTCTCCTTGTCATTTCGCTTAAACTCTTTATGCTTTGAAAGAGAGAGAGATAGAAAACGACTGTCCAGTGTGGGAAAAGAAGAACTTAGCTGATAAAGAAATTTATCGGGTGTTACGTATCTGAGAATGGATGTACTGGTATGGAGAGAGTCACAGTGAACTGCACTTATCCGGTAAAGGTGTTTACCAGGAGAAACTTCGGGAAGTTTTAGTTCGAGAGTGCGTTTAAAGAATCCTGGTGTTTCGTTAAGGACTTGTTCACTGATAAGTCTTTCCCTTTCAACAATAGAAATGGTAATTGGCTTTTCTTCCTCTATCCTGCCTTCAATGGTAAGATGCAATACCGAGGCAGAATCTGCTTTGGAAGAAGAAATTTCGGAGCTCAATATGCTCAGAAAGGGAGAATGCTTGAATTCAGGCAGTTGCAGATAATAAATGGTTTTATTAGAAAAGAAATCAAGCGGGACTGCGTTTGACCAGTTTGCATCAGAAATAATAAAAAAAACATTGCTGTTATTTAACAATTTATCGTGTGTATGTGGGAACTCACTTCGTTTGTCGGTAAAATTGATTTTCTTGAAATCGGTTACATTTCTTACTGAATCACCAAAGAGGATAAACTGATATTTTTTTGATTTGGTATCACTGAGGTTGTTTATCTGCTGTAATTTGTTTAAGATCGGGGTTACTGTTGAATCGAGCTTAAAAAGAGACATGCTCTCTGAGTTATCTATGAGTACAGGAATATTGCTGATGTCGGAGGCGATACGCTGAAAGCGGAAGACTGGCTCAAAAAATGCAATAAAAATCAGTAACGCCTGTATTATTCGCAAAGAAATAAGGATCAGTTTATTTCTGAAAGTCAGCGGTCTTGCGGCATATCTGATTATGGATAGAATTACTACAGCAGAAAATAAAACAATCCACCAGTTCATTTATGAGCCGTTTTTGAGATTATTGTGTCGTGTTTCCAATAGCGGTCATTTTGCCCGGGATAATCGGTTGTATAATGGAGACCTCTGCTTTCTTTACGTTTGATTGCAGATTTTACAATCAGTTTTGCGGTAGTGACAATATTACGTAATTCAAGAAGCCGGACAGTTATCTTGGTGCGTTTATAAAAATTATCAATCTCATTTTCCAGCAGGTTTATTCTGCGCAGGGCACGATAAAGACGGATATTTGAACGGACGATTCCAACATAATCCCACATTATTGATTGTATCTCTTTAAAATTATGGGATAGAAGAATCCACTCTTCATTGTCGATAGTGCCACTGTCATCCCAGACCGGTATTAATTGCGGAGAGATAAATTCGATGGATTTTAAGCGATCGGCAGAAAAGTCGGCAGCCCGACGGGAGTAAACCAGCGCTTCCAGAAGTGAATTGGAGGCAAGCCGGTTTGCGCCATGTACACCTGTGCAGGAGACCTCGCCACAGGCATACAGATTCTGGATGTCGGTTTGACCGTATGTGTCAACCTTAATACCTCCGCACATATAATGAGCTGCGGGAACTACAGGAATGAGATCTTTGGTGATGTCAATCCCATATTCTTTGCATCTGGCATAAATGTTGGGGAAATGTTTTATGGTTAGATCAGCAGGGCTGTGGCGGATGTCCAGAAAGACACAGGGCTCTCCGGAAAGTTTCATCTCCTTATCGATAGCCTGAGCTACGATATCGCGAGGTGCTAAAGATTTCATGGGATGATATTTATCCATGAATTCATTCCCGGATGCATCTCGCAGTATGGCACCAAATCCCCGCAGGGCTTCAGAGATCAAAAAAGAGTTTGCTTTCTCATGAAACAGGGTAGTGGGGTGGAATTGAATAAATTCCATATTGGCAATCTGAGCGCCTGCACGATAAGCCATGGCAATGCCATCGCCGGTAGCGATGTCAGGATTGGTGGTATGTAAATATACTTTGCCACTTCCTCCGGTAGCCAGACAGGTTATCTTGGCCTGTATGGGGAAAATGGTTCTGCTGAGTTCATCCACTACATAGGCACCATAGCAGCGGTTGCGTTCAATACGCTTTGTTCCAAGTTGATGGTCTGTGATAAGATCGATTGCGCTATGATGCTCAAGAATTTTTATGGATTTCGATTCTCGGGCTTGTTTCAGAAGATTTTTTTCAACCTCTCTGCCAGTGAGATCATGGGCATGAATTATTCTGTTTACTGAATGGCCACCCTCTTTGCCCAAATGCAGTCCGAAGGGGTTGGATGCGTTTTCTGATTTGGAGAAATTTACTCCCCAATGAAGAAGTTCTTTGATCCGTTGGGGGCCCTCTTCCACAAGTATTCTGACTGATTCTTCTTTACAGAGGCCTTTTCCGGTGATTAATGTGTCCTGAATATGGCTTTCGAAACAGTCTTTGGGGTCGAGTACACAAGCTATACCTCCCTGGGCATAGTTGGTATTGGATTCGGTATCTTGCTTTTTAGTAATCATTACCACTTTGCCAAAGTGGGATGCTCTGATGGCAAAACATAGACCTGCAATGCCGCTGCCAATCACTAAAAAGTCGCAGCACTCATTCATTTATTATCCTTTCAAAGCTACCGCACACTCTTGACTGATCCTGAAAAACTTAAGCTTTTTTTGTAGTAGAATCGCAGAGGTTTCCGATAACTGGTTGGCGTGATTTCTGCCCCAGATATCCTCCATGATGTCTGAGTCCATATTGTTCTTTGCTGAACTGCTTTTTTTCCATAAGGGTCAGTGCCAATGCATCACCAATAGCCAGCATAACTGTTGTGCTTGATGATGGAGTCAATCCTAATATGCAAGGTTCGACTATCTCACCCATATTGATTACAACATTGCTCAGGGAACGGATTTCGGAGTCAGGATGAGAGGTGATTCCAATAATCTTATCGATTCCAAAATGGTGGGCCAGTTCCAGCATTTCTATTACTTCACGGGTTTTACCACTGGTGGAGAATGCAATTATGACATCTCCGGAAGCCAAAAGTCCCAGATCACCATGTGCTGCTTCTCCGGGGTGCAGAAACGATGCTGGCGTTCCAGTCGAGCAGAGTGTTCCGGCTACTTTGCGGGCAATATTACCTGCCTTGCCCATGCCGGTAGTGATAATTTTCCCTTTACATTTAAAGAGAATGGTTACTGCTTCTTCAAAACTGGAATCTATAGGAATATTTAACAATGCTTTTGCTTCGGCTTCAATTATTTCACGTGCACGTTGTAGAATATTGTCCACAATATTCCCTTTTCTGAGATTATTCATCACCAAAGAATTGTTTTAATCGAGGTATAATTATGGCTCAAAATATACATTTTGTAAGCCTAAAGCACTTTTTTTATTTCAAACCGCCCCCTTGCAGGGGTGCTTTAGAAACCTATCGAATTTTTGAATTATTTCTACTCTTGGCAGAAACCTGAGTTTCCTTAAATTCAGAAAAAAACGGCTTAAAAAGGTGGTATATGGGACATTTTTTAAATGCTCCATACAAAATCATACACTAAAACCCCTTCATATTTCGTATATTTAAGTATTTGCTGGTTTAAATCCGTTTTTATGAGAGTTGATCAGATGTTTTTTTGTTCCCCATTTCCGGAACTATAGCGAGTTTTGGATAGAAACTGAGTGGGTATTTAAAAAGCTGAAAATGACATGGCTCAATCAAACTTGGATGCCTCACGAAGGAAACACCATAAGCGGATAACTGTCATTTTATTTACTGTAATTCCACTGGTTGTAGTGGTTGGAATTATATATTACAACAATCGTGATGTGGTTATAATTAAACCTGGTAAACAGGTAGTCTCTGTAACAGTAAAACAGATCGATAGTGTTGGGGAAGATACTAAGCATATTCGTGCATCCGAGGTTGTCAATAAATCTCTGACTGATTCGATAATAGCAGAACCGGTATCTGACCCAGAGAAAAAGTTATGTGATTCGCTGAGGGTTTCCGGAATAGAATTCAGGCCTGTTGATCGTCCGGATGTGATACTAAGACTCACGTTAATGCTCTTTTTCAGTGATAATAACTTGCGCTCTGAAATATTGCTCAGAAGAGAAGAGATTAGAGTGATTACCAGAAAAGTGATACAAAACCTGGAATTTGGAGCAATCAGGAAGGAAACGGTTGAGCCCCAGGTGTGTTTTGCAATCAGAAAAATTTTTGAAAACAAAAATCTAATTGATGTGAAAATCGCAGATATACAAATAGAAAAGGTCCAGAAACCATGAATTTTTTGGATATAGTCGGTGTTATTTTCGGTTCCAAACAGGAGCGTGATATAAAGAAAATTCAACCTGTTCTGGAAAAAGTTAAAAGCTATTATGAACAGATACATTTGCTGAGTGATGAAGATTTACGGAAGAAAACTGATGAGTTCAGGGAACGGCTTCGCTCGGGTGAAACTCTGGATGATATTCTGCCTGAGGCTTTTGCGGTCGTGAGGGAAGCTACTCACCGGGTTTTAGGTGAATCAAAGATGGTGCATGACACCTATTTAAATACCGATATCCCTTTTATGGCTCATTTCGATGTGCAGGTGATGGGTGCCATTGTACTGCATCAGGGAAAAATCGCAGAAATGAAAACTGGTGAGGGAAAAACTCAGGTTGCTGCGATGGCTGCTTATCTAAATGCATTGCCAGGCAAAGGTGTACATGTCATCACTGTCAATGATTATCTGGCCAGACGCGATAGTGAATGGATGGGAAAAATATTTAAATTTCTGGGGCTTACAGTAGGTTGTCTGGATGATACCGAACCACACAGTCCTGAGAGGCGTGCTGCATACTCTTGTGATATTACTTACGGAACCAATAATGAGTACGGATTTGACTATCTGCGTGATAATATGTCAAGTTCTCCAGAGCATTGTGTGCAACGGGAGTTAAACTATGCCATTATCGATGAAGTGGATAATATCTTGATAGATGAAGCACGTACACCGCTTATTATCTCTGGGCAAGTAAACCGGTCCAATAAGGAGTATGAAGAATTAAAACCCAGGGTTATGAGGTTAGTCAGTGCACAGAATCAGTTGGTTCAGAAAGTAATCACAGAGGCTGAAGAGCTTCTTAAGCAGGAAGGGCAGGAGTACCAATGTGGACTGAAGATGCTTATTGCCAAAAGGGGAGCACCAAAAAACAAAAAACTTCTTAAACTCCTCAAAGAGCCCGGTGTTGCCAAATACATGAAAGCTGTTGAAACTGATTATCTGCGTGACAGAAAACTTCACGAAATAGATGAAGAACTTTTCTTTACTATAGATGAATCAGGGCACAGTGCAGAGCTTACCGAAAAGGGAAGAGCGATGATCAGTGGAAATACTCCCGATTTCTTTGTGGTTATCGATCTTGCCGAAGTTATAGGTGAAATTGATAGAAACGAGTCCATGACTGAAGAGGAAAAAGCAATTGCCCGTGAAGAGGCTCACCGGCAGAATGCGGAGCGTTCCGAGCGTATTCACAGCATAAGTCAGTTGCTTAGGGCTTACTCTCTTTTTGAACGTGATGTGGACTATGTGGTTCAGGACGGGCAGATTCTTATTGTGGATGAATTCACCGGACGTATTCTTCACGGACGACGTTACAGTGAAGGTTTGCACCAGGCGCTGGAAGCGAAGGAAGGGGTGAAGGTCGCTGGTGAGAATCAGACCCTGGCAACCATTACATTTCAGAATTTCTTCAAAATGTATCGCAAAGTTGCCGGAATGACCGGAACTGCTATGACCGAGGCTGCAGAATTCCATGAAATCTACAAGCTGGATGTAGTGAGTATTCCCACAAACCGTCCTCTTAGACGTGAAGACAAAAATGATGAGATTTATAAGACTCAACGAGAAAAGTACAATGCTGTGGTAAAAGAGATTAAAGAGATGCATGAGCAGGGGCGTCCGGTTCTGGTTGGTACCACATCAATAGAAAAATCCGAACTGTTGAGTAAACTTCTACAGCGCTCCGGGATCGAACATCAAGTCTTAAATGCCAAGCAGCACGCTAAAGAAGCCGCAATCGTTGCTCAGGCTGGGCGGCTGGGTGCGGTCACCATTGCCACCAATATGGCCGGTAGAGGAACTGATATTGTGCTGGGGGGCAATTTTGAGGTGATGGCCAACTATGAACTGATGAAGGAGAATATTGATCCTGATTCTCTTACTCTTGAAGAAAAACGTAAAAAATTTGCCAAATTGTATGAGATGACCTGTGAGGAACAGAAGAAAGTGGTTGAACTGGGTGGGCTTCATATTATTGGCACCGAGCGTCATGAAAGCCGCCGGATCGATAACCAGTTGCGGGGGCGTGCCGGAAGACAGGGTGACAAGGGATCTTCCAAGTTCTTCCTTTCTTTGGATGATGATCTGATGAGAATTTTTGGCTCCGAACGTATTGCAGCCATTATGGACAGGCTGGGAGCAGAAGAGGGCGAGGTAATTTCTCATCCTTTGGTTTCCCGTTCTATAGGCAATGCCCAGAAAAGAGTGGAGGGGCGAAACTTTGAAGTTCGAAAACATCTTAAAGAGTATGATGATGTAATGAATCTGCAGAGAATGGAGATCTACGGGTTGCGCCAGCGGATTCTTCGTGGTGAAGACCTCAAAGAAGAAATTCTTGATCAGATCGCCGGTTGCCTTGAGGAAATCATTTTTAAGCATACATCCAATTCAAAATCACCCGATCAATGGGATATTCAGGGATTGTCTGCTGATATTCAGAGCTCTTTTGGCTTGAATTATCGCATCTCTGAGGAGTCGTTGGAAAGCAGAACGCAGGATGATCTTTTTGATGAAATCTGGAAACTGGTTAAAGAGAAATTTCAGGAAAAGGAGAATCGTTTTGGTGAAGAGATGATGCGTCAGTTTGAGCGCGGGGTCTTTCTGATGGTAATTGATAATTTATGGAAAGATCATCTCTATGAGATGGATCATCTCAAGGGTGGAGTGCAGTACAGGGCTTTTGGTCAGAAAAATCCGCTTTATGAATATCAGAAAGAAGGTTTGAAAATGTTTGAGGAGCTTCGGGGAGCAATAGCCCGCGAGGTATCCAGTTTTATTTTCAGGCTTGAACGGGTACAGAGGGAGCCTGCTGCGCAGAATCCAAAAACCGTACATTATGGTCAGGAAATTGTCAACGAGCCTCAGCAGCGGAAAAAAGAGCCTCAGCCTCAATTGATAACCAATCGCAACAGCACTGCCGCTCGTACGGTAGTGAAGACTGCAGTGGTGGCTGGCCGTAATGATCCTTGTCCCTGTGGAAGCGGAAAAAAATACAAGAAGTGTTGTGGTGCCGTATGAGAAAGGGTGCATTTATAACTTTTGAGGGCATAGATGGTTGTGGAAAAAGTACGCAACTGGAGCTGGTTGCTAAGAGATTGAGCGACCAGTCTTTTCCGCTAATGGTAACCAGGGAGCCGGGGGGAACTGCCATCGCCGAGAAAATAAGAGAGATTCTTATCTCTCCTCAGAACAGTGAGATGGTTAACGAATGTGAGCTTCTTATGTACCTGGCAGCCAGAGCTCAGCATGTACGTGAAAAAATCATCCCTGCCCTTGAGCAGGGATGTGTTGTTTTGTGTGATCGGTTCCAGGAAGCCACTTTTGCTTATCAGGGCTTTGGAAGAAATATCCCTTTGGATTTTTTGAAAAAAATCAACAGCTTTGCTACAGGAGGACTATTGCCCGATCTTACCTTCATTTTTGATATAAGTGTTGATCTTTCAAATCAAAGAATGCATATAATGAATAAGACCAAAGACCGCCTGGAACTAAATGACAGGGCTTTTTATCAGAGAATTTCTGAAGGATATCGTTTCCTGGCAAAAACAGAACCGCAAAGAATACTGCTTCTTGATGGCAGCGAGCCAATCGAAAAAATTTCTGAACAGGTATATTGCAGGATAAAAGACATTTTAAAAATTCATCTATCCCCTGCATAAAAAAGCGGAATCATTATTGCTACCGGATGTATTTTTAAAAACTATACCCGAAAAATCTGTATTCGGCCAAATTAACGAGAATTCTGGGAGACATGATGGAAAAAAAAGAACGCCATTTAAAGAATAATTTTTTTAGCAAAGCTCCTTTTATGGGAACTGTAATCATGGTGGTTGTGATTACTGGTTTGGTAGTGGATGCTACCAAAGCTGATGGCGACAGCTTTTATGCTGATATTAATAGGCTGGACAATGTGGCTGTTAAAATTCATCAGAATTATGTTGAGGAGATGTCTTCCAAAGATCTTATCGATAATGCTATTCAGGGGATGATTAAAATTCTTGATCCCCATACCAGCTATTTTGAGCCTAAACAGTATGAAGAATTAAAAATTCATACTGAAGGTAAATTCGGTGGGTTAGGGATTCAGATCTCAATCAGAAATAAAGTACTTACGGTAATGACTCCCATTTCCGGAACTCCTGCTTCCAGAGCCGGAATTCAATCCGGAGACCAGATCATTAAAATAGATGGTAAGCCAACTGCGGGTTTTACCATAGATAAAGCTGTTGAGAAGTTAAGAGGCGAACCAGGCTCAAAAGTTACCATTACCATTCGCCGTAAGGGTGAGGTAGACGATATCGATTATACGATCGCAAGAGAAGTGATTCATATCAAATCCGTTCCATTTTATGGTGTCTTAGAAAACGATATTGGCTACATTCATTTGCAGACCTTCTCTCAGGAAGCTGGAGCCGAAGTTGAAAAGGCCATTAAAGAGCTCTCAAAAAAGAATATTAAAGGACTGATTTTTGATCTCAGACATAATCCAGGTGGGCTTTTACCTCAGGCTATCGAAGTAGCAGAAAAATATCTACCCCGAAAATCCCTGGTCGTATCTACTCGTGGAAGAATCAGGGGACAGAACAAGGAGTTTTATTCTGCAAGCCAGCCTGTTCTTAATGAGCAGGTGCCTCTGGCTGTTCTGGTTGATTATGCCAGTGCCAGTGCTTCAGAAATTGTAGCTGGAGCCATTCAGGACTGGGACAGGGGAGTGGTGATAGGGGATACTACTTTTGGCAAAGGTTCAGTGCAAAGTATTTTGCCTCTGGATAAGACTTATCATATAAAATTAACCACTGCATTTTATTATACCCCTTCCGGACGTTGTATCAATCGGCCGGAAAATGCTATAAGAGGATCAACTCTGGATGAGGAACTTGTGTCCGAAGATGGGGAAACTGAGGAAACCGAAAAAACTGATTCTGTGAGTACCTCTAAAATCGATACCTCTCAATATAAGACTAAAAATGGCAGAATCGTCTATGGTAGTGGTGGGATAATTCCAGACACTGTCATTACACCTGCTCTGCCCAGTCTTCCTGTGCGGGCCCTGTTCGTAAAAGATGCATTTTTCCAGTTCGCCAATTATGAATATCCCCGTCTGAAGAAAAGAAAAGTAAAGATTGACAGTAGTTTTGTAATCGATGATGTTATAATGAAAGATTTTCAGAATTATCTGGATTCTATCAAATTCTCTTTTCAGACCGTGCCTCAGCTTCGTTTTAATGAGTTCAAGCTGGGTACAGGGATAAAGGATACCGTAGATTCTGCGGGCAAGAAGGTCGAAGTTTATCCCGAACAGCCCAAGTGGAATGAAAAGGAACTGCAGGTATTGAAAAGCTATGCGGCAAAAATCGATTCGCTTTTAAATGAAGAAAGCAGGCGGACCCTTAGCAGCAACAATGCAGAAATAAGAAAATATCTTAAGGAAGCCTTTTTGGTGCGTGAGTTTGGGCAGGACCATGAAATATATTATCGTACCAAACTGGCTGATGATGTGCAGATGAAAGCTGCTCTGGCATTACTTTCAGACAGTGTTCGTTATAACAGTTTTCTTAAAGGAAAACCTGCGGTTCAGGTAGAAAGTAAAAAGTAGTAGTTCAGGGTGATGTTTTACGGAGATGTCTGTTTTTTTAAATCAGACATTTTCTTTTCCGTACCTCTTCCTCAGTGAAGCCTCGGATTACCACCCTTATCGAAATAGAATACAATTCCACGTTTCCATACGCACAAATTATAGGAGAGTGTATGATAAATAAAATGCGGGATTTAGCTCCCACTATAATGGTCATCATCTTAGTTGCCTTTGTAGCTACAATATTTCTCGATTGGGGCATGAATGTTTCTGGGATAAGTCCCAAAGCAAGGATTGCAGGTAAAATCGATGGTAAGGATGTTCCGCTGAGTTACTTTGATCAGCAGGTAATTGCTGAAAGACAGAGAATTCAGGAGAGCAACAGGAAAGATGCTTCTCAAATGGAGTTAAAAAGGGTGCCTCAGGATGTTTGGGAGCGTGAAGTTAACAGAATCCTCATGACCAAAGTCATTCAGCAGATGAAAATAGGAGCTTCAGCAGATCAGGTTTTCGAGTACATTAAAAGAAATCCGCTTCCTGGAGTCGATACAGCTTCAATTTTTCAGACCAACGGGGTTTTTGATACCACTAAGTATGTAAATTTTCTCAGTGATCCTGATATGTATCAGCATAATCCATGGCTTAACTACATTTCGGATCGGGCTGAAAAGGACATTATTCCTGCACAGACTCTGGAAATACTGCTCGGTGCTAATACTACTCCTACCAGAAGTGAAATCGAGCATCAATACCGCCTTGAAAAAGAAAAACTGGTGTTTGAGTATGCTACTGTCAATACTTCAAAGATCAGAATCGATTCATCTAAAATTACTGAAAAGACGCTTAAAAATTTCTACAATCAGAAAAAAGACTCTCTGAAAACCGATGTAAAAGCTCAGGTTTACTTTTTTAAATTCCCTAAGATAGCTACCTCTTACGATGAGCAGGTTTATTATCAGGAAATGATGGATTTTAAGAATCAGATTATTTCTGCTGATAATCAGGTGGAGGAGTTTACAAGATTGGCTAAGACTCTCTCTGATGATCCCAGTGCACAGAATAATGGCGGAGATCTGGGATGGTTTGGAAGAGGGACAATGGTTCCGGAGTTCGAAACAGTGGCTTTTTCTCTGGACAGTGGAAAAATTTCCGATCCTGTTAAAAGCCAGTTCGGCTATCATCTGATCATGGTGGAAGGAAAAACCACCGAAAATGGAAAGGAAAAGGTAAAAGCTCGTCATATTCTCAGAAAGATTATCCCCACAATAGAGACTGTGGATATGGTTGCAGCTAAAGCCGATAGCATTCGCGAAATGATCCTGGATAAAGGATTTGCCGAAGCCGTGAAAAACTGTAAAGATGTTCAGCTTGATTCAACCGGTTTCTTCGCAAAAGGTGAAATGATTCCTGGTGTGGGATATCTTAGCGGGGCTGGACAGTTTGTATTTGGCACAGAAAACGATAAGCCAGTAGTCTCTGAAAGACTGGAAAATGATGATGCCATTTATTTGCTGGTTGTAAAAGGAAAAACCAAAAAGGGAGTTATGCCTTTTGAAATGGCTAAAGATTCCCTAAGAAACGTTCTTATCGATTCTTTGACTAAAGTGGCTGCCAGGGAATATATGGAAAAGACTCTGAAAACACTTGGCAGTGATGCTTCTTTAGCAAACCTTAAGCAAGCTGATTCCAACCTGATTTCCGGAACTACCGATACCATAAGCTGTGCGCAGTATATTCCGGGAGTGGGTTATAACTCTAAAGTTGCGGCTGCTGCTCATGCGCTCCCGATCGGTAAGATCTCTCCTCTTATCGAGCAGAACAAATCTTACTTTCTTGTAAAACCGTTATGGAAAGACACTATTGACAGCATACCTTGGGATTCCAATGAAATTACTCTGATAAGAGACAGGCTGAGACATCAAATGACACAGAGAGCATATTTTGACTGGTACACTGCATACAAAAACGATGTTAAAATTACCAGTAATGTAAATGATATCTATCTGGACTGAAAACAATTTCTTTCATCTGAGTGTAAAGCTCTTCGGTTAATTCCGGAGGGCTTTTTTATTTATGAATAGAACAAGTGATCGATGGCATTTTTAATCCCAAGCCGCTTTTCTAATTTACCAACCTCTGAACTGTTATCTGTTTTTAATCACTCAGTACCTTGCTGACTACTTTCAACAATCTGCTTCTGTAAAAAGGTTTCTGGATAAACATCTGTGCTCCATTATTAAGTAAAGACCTGACAGCACCGTTAATGCTGTAACCTGATACCAGTATTACCTTAATTCCAGGCTTAATTGTGTTAAGAGAATGGTATACAGCGGAACCATCCATCTGGGGCATCATCATATCAAGAATCACCAGGGAAATTTTCCGATGATTTTTTTTAAAAAAAGACATGGCATCCAAACTATCATTAAATACTGTCACTTTATAACCAGCATTCCTAAGGTGTTCAGAGGTAATTGCTGCGACTGACTTATCATCATCTATGACAAGAATGTGTTTAGATGCTGCAACATTGCCTGGCAGTGTTTCATCATTAAAGTTCTCTGGGTCTTTCAGTATTGAATAATTTTCTAATTCTTTAAAAGGAAAATAGAGTCTGAAGGTTGTTCCCTGTCCGGGTTTACTGACAACGTTTATGGCTCCACCGTGAGATTTCATGGTACCATATACTGCTGACAAACCCATTCCGGTGCCCTCACCCAATTTTTTGGTTGTGAAAAAAGGCTCATAGATATGTTCCAATATGGAGGAATCCATTCCAATTCCAGTATCTGTCATTGCAATTTCTATATAAGTTCCTGGTGATGGTTCGCAGGTGTATTGCTTAGAGCAAAATTCGTCCAGATTGACTTTTTGTGTGCTGATTGAGAGCGTGCCGCCTTTTGGCATGGCATCTCGTGCATTAACTGCTATGTTAAGAAGTACACTTTGAATTTGAGCCGGATCGCCCTCTGTTATGCTAGGGGCGGTTTGAAGATTGGTTATAATCTTAATATTGGGATTTATAGTGTGCTTGAGAATGGAGATAACCTCTTCAATAATCTGATGCAAATCGATTAAAACGATCTGATTTTGCCCTTTTCTGGAAAAAGCCAATAATTGGGCAATAAGATCCGCAGATCGTCTTCCCAGGGTGATGATTTCATTTACCAGATTACGGAGCCGCTTATCGGTAATCTCTGACTGCAGTAGTTCAGCATTGCCGATTATACCACAGAGATTATTGTTAAAATCGTGTGCAATTCCTCCTGCCAACTGGCCCAGAGCATCCATTTTCTGGGACTGTACAAGCTGGTTATGCAATTTTTCCTTCTCGGCTTCAGCTTTTTTACGCTCGGCGATAGTGTACTCCAGCTCAGATACATATTGTTGACCAGTCTGATAAAGTCTGGCATTTTTGACTGCCAAGGCGGCAAAATTGGCAAGAGTGTGAGAGAGATTCATCTCAGAATCGGAGATTGGGTGAACAAAACCAATAGAGCCTACAATGAGTGCTCCCATGACTTCTGTTTCGGCTATCAGCGGAAGAAACATAAGCGTCCTGACATTTCTCGTGGTGCATACCAAATCTTCCGCAGGTGAAACTGAAACATTTAACACATCCGGAATCATAACTGGCGCAGAAGTGTCAATTGCCTTGCACATGTAGGGATACTCTTTGAGCTTGGCATAACGCAGATCATCAGGAAAATCTGGTGGTAAAGGTGGAATAGCATTGCAAAGACGTAAATTATCATCCTGCAGAAGATAAACGACAGCGGTATCCAGACCGGTTAAGGTAACTACTCCTTCAACGGTTGCTTGAAGAATATCATCGAGGTCCAGTGAAACAACCAGCCTTCTGCTCAATTCGAAAAGCTTGTGCAGACTTTGCTCTTCACACTTGATAGCTTGTGCATTTTCCTGCATTCTTGCTCCATTATTACC
>CAYYNL010000032.1:0-31261 GCA_964472925.1 uncultured Fibrobacter sp.
GGAAAGCGTTTAGAGGAAAAAAGGCATCAAAATCAGGGCCAAGAGCTGGTGCTTTGAAAATAGTTGGTAAAATATTTTTTTGAGAAAGTTTCCTTCGTCCCCGGCTGCTCAGCTGCAAATGTCAAAAGAGCAGTCTCTCAGCTATTCAAGGTAAAACTATTCCAGTTCAATGATTTGTTAAGTTACTATTTTTCCTCCGTCCCCCCAATTTTCACATCATTATCAGTACTAGCCCGCTCACAATCCCTGCAAAAGGAAGAAGCTTTCCCCTGATATTCCATTCCCTAAACAAAAGAAATCCTCCAATAAAGGAAATCAGTACATTTGTTCTTCGGATTGATGAGACAATTGCAAGCTTCGCCTGTGGATCTGAGAGTGCTGTCATATATACCATGTCTGCTAAGACAAGTAATGCACCCACAAAAATGATGGCAGAACGAAATCTGAACGGAGTAGTAGCTAATCGTTTAGGATACCATAATATAAGGACGATTAACCCATATATGATAGACAAATAAAAAAGAAACCAGTAAAGAACAAAAAGCGGAGGAATAGCTTTAAGCTGAAGAAGATATTTATCGAATCCAGAACTGATTGCACCAGTCACTGCTGCCAGTATCATAAAAATTATCCAGATAAACTGAACAGAATTTTTATCATCATGCCTGGATGATTTCGAATATAGGATATACGATGCAAGTATTAGAATTATTCCAATCCATTGGTTAGCCGATGGTCGCTCACCAAATAGAGTTATTGCTCCCAAAACAGTAAAAAAAGGGGCGGTCGCCCTTAGGGGCGATGCTACAGTGATTGGAAGATTTTTCAACCCGAAATAAGAAAGCACCCATGATGTACCAACAATTAACGATTTTACAACAATAAGAAGATGCACAGAGACAGGCATTCGTGGCACAAAAAAATGAATCTTCTGAGCCAGTAAAGGATCGACTACTGACAGGACAACTGCCGGCAATGCACATACGGTTGCCGAAAGCGTCGAGAAAAAAAGTACCGGAAAAACCGCATTATTATTAACCGCTCCCTTCTTGGCAACATCATACATTCCAAGAAAAAAAGCTGATATCAGACTCAGTAAAAGCCACATTATTTATCCACCTTGGAAGAAGATGGGGAAATATACAATTTGAAGTAATGAGCCGCCCTTGTTTATAACACTCTTCAAAGTAAAATCCGAAGCGCAAAATTATCAGGACAGATGATTTCTTGTATTATTTATATGCTTTAATATTTGGCAGATCAAACAAGGAATTTTGTTTTCCTCCGTCCCCTTAAAGTCCTTCCCCAACCAAATTCCCCCACAACTCATTAAAACAATCACCATACCCCTTTAAATCTCCACACACAAGTACTATTTTTGCTTTAACCTAAATCGAACGATTGTCACTGTCATCCTTTAAGTGGTATCCAGTGCAAAGCACCGTATATAATGTCTGACGTGCCTCGTTTCGATCCCTTTATTTATTGGCCCAGAAGTTTAAAACCTTCTGCACCGTTAAACTAAAAGGCTCTATGCGGTTCACATTAAAACAATCATCCGAATTAGGTGTACAATTATTCTCAAAGCCTTGCGTAGTTATTCCTGCTCTCTTTAACCGAAACACCAGGAGTTTTTTGTAACAATGAAAACTATCTTCTCTATTCTTTTGGGGGCTTTTCTATGCAGCTTATATGCTGATCAATTCCAGATTCCTGTTCATTACGACACACTTAAGAATGGACTCAGAGTCATCATAGTCCCAGATACCAACGTTGCTGTCGTTTCTTGCAGATTATACTACTTTGTTGGTTCCATGTACGAAGGGCCCGGCTCAAGTGGTTTATCTCACATGTATGAGCATATGATGTTTAAAGGAACTAAACGCATCGGTACCAACTCCTACCAGAAAGAAATCCCTTTGATGGCTTCTATCGACTCTCTGGCTGACATCATTTACAAAGAGCGACTCAGGGGAAAAACCGATTCTGATTCACTTATCCAAAATCTGAAATCCAAAATGTTTGCAATTCTGGAAAAACAACGCAAGTATATGAAAAAAGAGGAACTCTGGGAAATTTACCAAAATAATGGAGGAACTAATCTTAACGCCTGGACCGCAGATGACATGACTGCCTATATTGTTACACTCCCTAAAAACAAACTCGAACTTTTCTATTGGCTGGAATCTGATCGAATGAAAGACCCGGTTTTAAGAGAATTTTATAGTGAGCGTGATGTCGTAGCCGAAGAGCGGAGAATGCGTTATGAAAACCGGCCTCTAAACCGCTACTGGGAACGTTTAAACTCACTTTTTTATGTAGCACATCCCTACAGACTTCCAACTATTGGATGGATGTCTGACATCGAAGCATTCACACGGGAAAAAATGGAAAACCATATCCGCAAATTTTATACCCCGGATAATGCACTGATCGTAATGGTAGGTAATGTAGATCCCAAAAAAGCAATGAATGACATAAAAACTTATTTTTCATCAATCCCACGATCAAAAAATCCAAAAACAGAAGTTGTCACACGCGAACCCCAACCTATTGGAATAACCCGTTTCACAGTTTACGATAATGTCGCCCCACGTATAGATCTGATGTTCCACACTCCCGGATACCCTCACGATGATCTCTATAAAATTGATATTATAGAAGGAATCTTCTCCGGAAGAAGTGGACGTTTATATCGTCGGCTGGTTGATAAGGAAAAACTATGTATTAATGTAGGTGCTGCTAACAACTTTTGCCTTCATGATGGATATTTTCAAATATGGGCTGAACTCAAAACAGATGCGGATCCTCAGAAAGTCGAACAGATTATTCTGGAGGAAATTACAAATCTAAGATCCAATCCGCCAACTGTTAATGAGATGCTAAGAATCACCAATCAGATCAGAATGTCTTTTACTGTTGGTCTCAATAGTCTGGAAGGATTATCCGATCGTCTTGCCTGGTTTGAAAGACTCAATAGCTGGAAAGATCTGCTTTCTTATCCTGACCAAATAGCCAAAGTAAAACCAGAAGAAGTATCAGCAATCATTGGCAAATACATTAATCCGCAGTTGATGACAGTCGGACAACTGCTGCCACTTAAAACTGAAAAAGCAGATACAACTGCTCAAAATTTAAATATCAAGAATAAGTAGTGTCCTGAGGAGGAACTTTTAATGAAATTGAGCCATTTATTTCATTGTACGATCTCTGTACTCATGTGTTTAAGTATTAGTATTGTTACCGCTCAGAGCACGACCAAACAAACCAACAGCAGTCCAATCCCTTCACATCCCTCGAAACTTAAATTTCAACCCCTTGATTGGACAGTACCCTTAGGCTCTCCTTATCGAACAGAATTAAAGAATGGATTGGTTGCCTATGTAGCCGAAGATCGCACCTTACCACTTGTACAGGCTGTCCTCTACATCCGCTCAGGTTCTCTGTTGGACCCTTCAGGCAAAGAAGGACTTGCATCTTTATTGGCTAAACTTATGCGTACAGGTGGGACCAGTAAATATCCTGCTGATACATTAAATGAACTAATCGATCGATATGCAATGCAATTTGATATCAGCGCTACTGAAACACAAATCTCGCTTAGTGCATCCTTTCTCTCGGAGTACACTGATCAAGCTTTGGATATAATGGAACAACTTATCTTCCATCCGGTATTTAATTCGAAGGAATTTGTAAAAGAACAAAAAATAACGATACAGAACATACGGCACAGATTTGATGATCCAGCCCCTACCCTCAGAGCCGCCTATCAAAAACAACTCTACACCGGTGAAGTCTCTTCCCGCCTTGCAACAGAAGCATCTGTAAACAATATTACAAGGGAAGACCTGCTCAAACTCCATAAAAAAACATTTGTTACTCCAAAAATGATACTGTCAATTGCCGGAAATTTTAATCGAGACTCGATGCTGGCCAGAATCGAAAATATGTTTCCTTTTTCAACTCAAATCTCTAACGATTCTTTTCCGCAGATTGCAATAAATTCTAAAATCAAATGTCTTCTGGTGCAGAAACCTTTGAGTCAAGCTTATGTACGCCTTGGCTTACCGCTATTTAAAAGGCCACATCCGGATTATTATTCTGTGTCTCTGTTAAATGAAATTCTTGGTGGCGGTGGTTTTATTTCCAGACTGGGTACAAAAATCAGATCCGATGCAGGACTGACATATTCAATCTATTCGAATGCTGAGTCAAATTATATCTATCCAGGAACATTTTATATCGAATTTTTCACTAAAAATTCATCCTTCTCTCAAGCTGTTGCTTTGATAATTGAGGAAGTCCAGAAAGTTATCAGTGAGAAAGTAACAGAGCTGGAACTGGAGAATGCCAAAGCATCTTTGACCGGGAGTTTGCCATCCATGTTTCGTTCGCCTTTCGATATCGTTTCCACCTATGCCTGGAACGAATATTACAAAAGAGATCCAGACCATTATAAAGTTTATGAAGAAAAACTAAGAAAAGTAACCCGCGAAGATATTCTCAGGGTTGCAAAGCAATATCTTACTCCAGACAACTTCACCTACACTGTTGTTGGTGATACCGATGCACTATTGAAGCAGGAAACAAACGGATTTTCTCTCTCAAAAATGGACTTCAAAACAATACCTGTCGATTCAATTGAAGCTTTACCATAAACGGAAGGAAATGCTTTTATGAAAGTGGGAATCATAATCCATACCCAATCAGGACACACAGCTCAATTTGCGCGGGCAATCGCAACGAAATTCAACAGTAACGGTCATGAAGCCGAAATAGAAATGCTTCGAACCAGCGGGCAGGTCTCCCCCGGATCCCAAAAATTCACTATCAAAAATTTTCCAGAAGTGGAACAATTTGATGCGATTCTTTTTGGCGGACCAGTATGGGCTTTCAAAGCATCACCTGTAATAATGTCTTATCTTTCCCAACTTAATGGTATTAAAAACAAGAAGGTTCTCAGTTTTGTCACCATGATGTTTCCATTTGCCTGTATGGGAGGCAAACAAGCCATAAAGGCTATGAACCAGGAGCTAGAAGCTTCCGGTGGAAATGTACTTCCAGGAGTAATTCTTCAGTTTTTCTTTAAAGCAAATCCCCAAAAAATGGAACAGGCTGTACAAAGAATTTACGAAGAAATTACCAAGAAATGATTTTTTAATAATAAACCTTCCATTTCAGTTGAAAGAGGGCTTTTTTACTAATCAAAGAAGATTTGCCGCAAGCTCAGACAGTCTGGATCTTTCACCTTTGGAAAAAGTGATATGTGCCGAAATTTCCTGATTTTTAAACTTCTCGACCACATAAGTTAATCCATTGCTGGATGAATCGATATAAGGATTATCGATCTGATAAGGATCGCCAGTTACCACTATTTTTGTCCCCTCACCTACTCTTGTAGCGATGGTTTTTATTTCATGGGGAGTCAGATTCTGGGCCTCATCAATAATTAAATATTGACTATGAATAGAACGTCCCCTGATATAAGTAAGTGGCTCAATCACCAGTATTCCCATCTCCACAAGTTCCCGATATCCTCGCAAATGACGGCTGCTTCGACTGTCTTTTCGCATAATCAACTCGACATTATCCACGATAGGATACATCCATGGGGTCAGTTTTTCCTCAACAGTACCTGGTAAAAAGCCGATATCTTTTCCCATCGGAAGAGTGGGACGGGAAACCAGAACCCTGCTGTAGATATTTTCATCTACAGTTTTGTAAAGACTTGCGGCTACCGCCAGCAATGTCTTTCCGGTACCAGCTTTACCCACCAGGGTTACTAGTTGAATATCATCATTTAATAATGCATCCATGGCAAATACCTGCTCACGGTTACGGGGACTGATCCGCCAGATACCTGGGCGCTCTTCAGTAATTACCTTTACAATCTTATTACTGCTGGCATCATATCTCCCTAACAGAGTTTCAGTTCTGTCTTTATTTATCAATGCAACATACTGATGCGGATAAAGCTTCTGCTCAACTCTTAACGATCCATTTTCTCGAAATCTGGACAACATCTCGGGATCTACCACTATTTCGCAATGTCCTGAATAAAGTTCTTCGATATCCACTTTATCCGATTCGTAATCCTCCACATCCAATCCCAGAGCATCTGCTTTTATGCGAAGATTGATATCTTTACTTACAAAAACAGTGGAAATGTCACCAGAGCATTCTTTTACCTCAAGTGCAATAGCCAGAATAAGATTATCATTATTGCGGTCTTGCAATTCTTCAGGAAGCCTTTGCATAACCGAACCCGTACTCATTTTAACAAAAAGAAAACCGCCGTTATCCAGTTTGATTCCTGAAGTAACTGAAGCCCTTTGTCTGAGATCATCAAGATAACGGGAAGCTTGACGGGCATTACGGCCAGTCTCTGTGCCCTCTTTTTTAAAATGATCAATCTCCTCAATAACAGGAATCGGAATAATTATGTTGTTCTCACCAAACTTGAAGAGGGCTTGTGCATCGTATAAGAGGACATTTGTATCGAGGATATAATTTTTCATTTAAAAAAACAGCTCCTTCAAAGGGCTCAGGTTAGGTTATTTGGTTCTGAAAATTAATCTGAATTTCAAAAGATCTAATACGTTTTAAACATGATTATATGACAGGTATATTACATCCTTCCAAATTTAACAGTTTTCTCTTAAGTTCAATCATTGCCCCTTTTTGCATCCCACTATATCCCCCGATCTTTCCAGATTTCGAGATTACTCTATGACAGGGAATAATTATGGGGAATCGGTTTTTTCTCATAACAGAACCGACCGCTCTGGCAGCTCCGGCAAAACCGGCTTTAGCTGCAAGCTCTTCATAAGAGATTGTAACCCCACGAGGAATCGTTTTTGTAACGGTCAGAATCCTCTGCTGAAAAGGTGTAAAACAGCTAAAATTGAGAGGAAAGAAAGAAAAATCCACCTCTCTTCCATCAAGATAATCAAGTATCGCCTTTTTATATGGTTCCAACCTGTTCTCAAAGTACTGATTTTCTCCACTGTTATCGTTAAACTTCAATGATTCAATCAGAAGAACATCGTTATTCTCAATAGCACAGAGTGTACCCTCTAAAATCTGGTGATGAATCTTTGTTAAAAGTTTTTTTCCCATTTTGCTTCTTTTCAAATCATCACACCTTTTATAGAATTAATAAGGTAAATGAATGCCATGAAAAAAGAGGATTAATCAATTCTGGAATAAAAAAATTAAACCTAATTCGGACAATTGTTTGACGCGAATCGCATAGAGCTCTTTAGGCCAGCAGTCCAGAAGTTTTGCAGATCATGTCTACCAGGTGATATGGTCAAAAAAGCATCTGGACCGATAAACAAAGGGATCAAAGCAAGTCATGACAGAAAATCGTACGATTTAGGTTAAATATAAAAATAGCTTCTTTTTAAACTGGTTTTGAAAAATTTTGCAAAAAGTAAGCATGTTAAGAAAACATTTCCAACTTCTTGGAAATCAGAGCCGTATTTCATTATTTTTGAATTAACTGTAAAAAATGTGAGTCTCTCGTGATAGTTTCCTTTAAACAAATAGCTGATAATTTTAGATTTGCCGATTTACTGGATATTCTAGTTGTTTCGGTATTTCTGTACTTTATATTTATCTGGTTAAGACGCAAAGCTTCCCGATCAGTAGTATTAGGGATAGGAAGCGTTGTGTCACTCTATGTTGCAGCCCGCATGATGAACATGTACATGACATCACAGGTCTTCCAGGCAGGATTAACCGCTGCTTTAGTTGCCCTGGTAATAATATTTCAGGAAGATATCCGGATGGCTATGGAGAAGCTTGCCACCATTGGCGACTTTCACTCCAAACGTCGCTTGTTAGCTTCCAACAAAACTGTCGATGCCATAGTTGACGCCGTATGTAAACTAGCAGCCGACAAAATAGGTGCCCTAATTGTTATAAAGGGAGAAGAAAGCCTGGACCGCCATTTGACAGGTGGTATTTCCCTGAATGGAAGGATCAGTATTCCGCTTCTTTACAGTATTTTCCACCCAGAAACCCCAAATCATGATGGAGCGGTAATCATTGAAGGTGACAGGATCGATAAATTTGGGGTTAGACTTCCTCTTACTCACAACCTGGTAGAAACAAGAGATACTGGCACCCGGCATAGTGCTGCCGTAGGGCTGGCAGAGAGGTCTGATGCATTGGTACTGGTGGTGTCGGAAGAACGCGGAACCAAAAGTGTAGCTGAAAATGGCCACCTGGAAACGGTTTCTCAAGAAATGCTTCGAAACAGACTTAATGAATTCTACAACAGGCTTTTTCCACCTCCAGCCAAATTAAGCCACTTTTCCAGGATTACCAAGAATTGCGGTTTAAAGATTACAGCACTAATTAGCTCTATCATTTTATATTCACTTGTTGGTTACAGAGTCGATACTGTCAATCGTTCCTATACCATTCCCATCGAATATCGCAATGTTCCTCAGGGTTTTGTTCTGGAAGATCCACAACCTCAGGATATTAAGGTTACACTCTCAGGTCCCGAACGCTTATTTGCTTTTGATAACTCAACTTTGGTGGCATCATTGGATTTAGGCAAGATCCACTTAGGAAAACAATCAATTCCTATCACCGAAAACAATATCAATATTCCAAAAGGGCTTAGTGTAAACTCAGTGTCACCAAAAGAATTCTCATTTCGCGCTTCTAAGACAGAATTAATTGATGTTCCAATAAAAGTAAAAACCAAAGGAAAGCTATCTAAAACACTGCAACTGGATGAAATTAAAACAGCTCCCTCAGCAATTCAACTACTAATACCTCAATCAAAAAAGGGAAGTTTTACTGAAGTTCCAACAGAAGCGTTGGATCTGGATCAGATCTCACAGAGTACTATGGTACGCCTTCGGGTAATACCACCCTATGGTATACTTCCTCCAGATGAAAACCAAAGAAGTGTAAAAGTCACCATTAACGTAAGCCCTAAGAAAACCGCTGAAGAAACAACTCCCAATCATGATAATGGAGGGACTCAAAATTCCAAATAATTTCGGAACGCTTTTAAAACTTCCTGATATTCTGTTACACCTTTAACCAAACAACATTCCCCACGTTTCTCATTAACGGCTTCCCTCAGCCCTTTTGTGTTAGTACTTCCAAAAACTCTTAATTCATACTTTGAAAAGTATATCAGAATGTCATCAAGCCATTCCATTATCACCAGTTCCTTTTCATCTCTTATCTCTATATCGGATTGAATTTAGCCCCAAAAAATCATATAATTTTAATGCACTATTCAGGACAACGAGATGAAACAACTGCTCATTTTTCAATCTATCGTGTTATTCAGTGTCTCTGCTTTATCTTTACCAAATCAGAGGCTTCAGCAGTTTTCAATATCTAATCACAAGGGGACCATCGAAATATGGTCAAAAGAAACCAAACAATGGATCCAGCTAAAGGATTCCTCAAAACTGGGAATCGGTTCAACAATTGCAGTAAGAGAAAACTCTGAGCTTCAAATTACTTTTGAACCAGCAATTTTCCTAACGATTCAGAATAACAGTATTTTAACACTTAATAACCTGATCAAACAACCCGAAAATAATATCATCCGCATGTCTCTCACTTTACAAACAGGATCTGTTTCCCTTCAGATGCAGTCTCTTGCTTCAAATACCATGCTATTTTCGCTTGAGACCCCTTCTGCATCCATTAACATGAATAACACCGATGCAGAAATCGCAGTAGAGCGCAATACTACCACTTTGCAGGTGTTTAGAGGCGAAGCACGCCTGAAGCACGCCTCTGCAGAGGTGAAATCATTAGTATACGAAGGAAGCAGGGCAACAGTACATCCCAACCGTCCAGTTATGGAAATAACCAGTGCTGCTGAAATAATTAAGACAAATAAAGTCAAAGCCAAAGAGCCAACGATTGCCATTCTTTCAATTCAATCCGGGAAATTAAATAATAGTAATGTTGAAAAAATTTCTGATATAGTTGCAGAAAATTATCAGAAAAGTAGTAATGCCAGGGTGCTTTTTCTTGATGATATTCGAAGCCTGTTAAAGGCGGAAAGACTGGAAGGGCTCCTGAACTGTTTCACCGATTCATGCATTACCAGAATCAGCTCAATAGTTGGTGTGGATATGCTGATACTGGGAAACGTTGGCCAAGTGGGACAAAGTTATGTTTTTTCACTTAAAATGATCGATGCCTTAAGAGATAAAACTATAAAAAGAATCAGCACTAGTGTAGACAGCAACCTGGGCCTGGTACTTCATGAGATCCCCAAAATGGTTAACGAATTGGTAACGACTCAAAATGAACTGATTTCGGCGGAAGAAAGATCAAATCTCGACTCCAGTTTCTCAAAATACCGAGAAAACATTGTCTGGATTGAAGGGGGTTCCTTTACTATGGGTACCTCAAATAAAGAAGAATTCGATGCTCTTCCGACACATAAAGTCAAGTTAAACGGCTTCTATATGGACAAATATGAAGTAACCAAAGAAGAATTCGAAAAGGTTATGGGAACAAATCCTTCTGCTATTCGCGGTTGTCCAAACTGCCCTGTAGATAATGTAACATGGTTTGAAGCATCTGAATATTGCCGAAAAGTTGGGAAAAGGCTCCCCACTGAAGCAGAATGGGAATATGCCTGTAGAGCTGGTACCTCTACGCTTTTTCATTACGGAAACACATTGTCCAGTGAACAAGCTAACTTCGATGGGAAATCTCCTTTTGGAGGAGTTCCTCAAGGCATTTCGAAATCTCACCCTGTACCGGTAGGGCTTTATCAACCAAACAATTGGGGGCTTTACGATATGCATGGTAACGTTGCAGAATGGTGTTCAGACTGGTATGATCCGGTATATTATGGAAATTCAGATGAAAAAAATCCCACCGGACCCCAAGGTGGTAAATTTAAAGTAGTAAGGGGAGGCAGTTGGAATAATGAAGGGAAAACACTGCACTCGGCAAAGCGCACTGCCTACAATCCATCAATAAGACTTAACACCATTGGGTTCCGTTGTGTTAAGGATGAATACTGATATATTTAAAAAAACGTAACTATTGAGCGATTTTTCTGTAGTCAATACCACAAATAAATTCCAATATTCTTTCACTAAACAATTGCAGTTCAGAACTCCCAAAATGCTTAATTGCCAATAAGCTATTAAATAGTAGTAACAAGAATTGAATTTCGTTAGCTTCCTTTAGGCTTGAGATTTTTTTTTAGGATTTTGGAATTTGTTCAAAAGTTAGAGAATTGCGATTTGAAATTTCCCTTTAATTTGGCTCAATATAACTAACGAAAAGTACTTACCTGTTTCTTTTTAAACAATGGGGTAAATCTCCAGCTCTTCGATGATAAGCTACACATTGACAACAGGTACCATTTCGGGAACAATCCTTCTCAGGACATGTACACTTTTTTTTGTTTTCTTCAAGCTGACATTCAAAATTCATTTTACAAAACTCCTTTTGATTACATATTATGCTGTTCACTCATATAATATACTTTTCTGTTTCATTATATTCATTCTGCAGGAGTTCGGAAATAACCAAGTAAAGCCGGGTGATACATTTTGGCAAATACGGATCAGAAAAAGAAGATATAGTGCAAAAAGAAGATAGTAGCACATTTTTATTCATATCTTCAGAAAACAACTGGTTGAAGTATCCTTTCGCTGTTGAATTCGTTTTTTGCCAGTATTGAATTTACCAATCCTGCCAAAGTAAGGAACAAGGGAAGACAAAAATCCGGTACCGGATAATTCAAGCTTAGAATTGTGTATAGCGTAATAATACAACCTGTCAGAAACAGATTGGCAAGATGAAGCAGTCTGGGGTTAGGCATACGTACCGATAGAAAAGCACTTCCGGCAGTATTTACAAAAGCAGAAGCTGCATAAGTCATGAAATCCACCGGTTTTAGTATAATCATTTCATTGTCATACATCAGATACTGCCAAATACAGGACAGACCCATACAGCCACTCCCTATCACCAGACTCATTCCCATAACAAAGCTCATCTTTCCAAACAAGATACTGCTTCTTGAAAGCCCTGATGTTATAAGGATTTCCAGTGCACCGGATATTCTCTCTGATATAAAAACAGTATTTGAGAAGTTGGCTGCCACCACGACCGAAAAAAACACAAGCCAAAGAGGACCAGTCCGCAAAGACGAGTCACTGCCCCCAACCAGAAAGAAACTCCAGGATAATACAAGAACTGCATATAGAATAAAGACACCCCGGTCAGAACCAATAAAGCATTTCCATTCTTTATAAATGACAGTTTTAAGCCCGCTCATCTTCAAATCTGTCCTTTAGTGCTGTTGCAATAGATGTCTTTTATGGCGCTGCTGAAAATATTATCGGCAGTGAGTCTCTTTACTTCCCTGATACTGCAACCAGCAGAAACCAATTTACTTATCAGATTGGGGATTGTTTCATCTGCATTGTTAATGATAAATTTCCATCCATCTTTAAATGTGATATTACAGCCACCGCACTGTTCAATTATATTCTTCCATTGGATATTCTGATCAGTATTAACAATCCATTCATTCTCAGAAGCTGTTCTTTCCAGTTCTGAAAGTCGTTTATCACGTAATATACCCACTCTGTCACATAATTTATCTATCGTATCAAGCTGATGAGAACTGATAATCACAGCGGCACCACGCTTGCGGGCGTCATTTACCAGGCCACAAAAGTGTTCATAAGCTTCCATGTCCAGTGCCAAAACAGGTTCGTCAAGAAAAAAAACGGTTGACTCCCCCAAAAACGCCCTGCACAAGGCACATTGCATCTTCTGCCCTCTTGAGAGATGTTTAACTTTTTTGTCTGATTGGAACAGTTCAGTAGCAGCCCAGTATCTGTTTAAATATTCCCGCAAATATTTTTGAGTCAGTCCTTTGGCCTCCGCATAGATACTGAGATTTTCCCTGGGAGTAAGATTTGCCCAAAAACCATCATGCTCTAATACCACACCTGCTTTTTTATAAAAATGTTGCTGATGTTTCCAGGGATTCATATCCAGAACAGAAATGTTCCCGCAATCTGGCCGGAGAAGTCCCAACAACAGTCTCAAAAAAGTAGTTTTGCCCGCACCATTGAGACCTACTAATCCGTATACTGTTCCGCTTTCGATTCTTAAAGAAACATCTTCCAGAACAGAGTATTTCCCAAAACTTTTTTTCAGGTTTTCAGCTTGTAAAATAATAGACATTTTTAAAAACGATTCCCGGATAGTATAGTTCCAAGTTTTAAATTTATTTAATTGTCGGACAGTTGAGGCATTAAGTACATCTCAGCAGAAAGCCTGTAATTATCAATAGATATCAAAACTTATGTAACAGAGAACAAAAATAATATTGTATTTTATTACTAAGGTCATCTGATTCAGAATCAAGTTATATCAGTCACATTCAGATACCTTTTTACGTCTGGACATGTTAAATATTTAATTTGGATAATAATGAAAATCATTCAAGCAAAAACCGCCGGATTCTGCATGGGGGTAAAAAGGGCAGTTGATTTAGCACTGGAAAATGCCGCCAAGACAGAAAAAGGCATTTTCACCCTCGGTCCATTGATCCACAATAGCCAGACAGTTGAAATGCTGGGACAGCGCGGAATTAAAACTCTCGATAAAACAGAAAAGCTTCCATCCAAGAGCACACTCCTTATACGTGCTCACGGAATTCCACCACAAATTCAGAAAAAATATGCCGATGAAGGCCACATAATTATTGATGGGACATGTCCAAAAGTAAAAACGGTTCACAAAGTCATTTCACGGTACAGAGAAATGGGATATTCCATTGTTATCACCGGGGATAAAGGACATGCAGAGGTAATAGGACTTCTGGGATATGCGGGTGAATCAGGATATTTGATTCAATCAGTTGAAGATATTCAGAACCTGCCCAGTATGGAAAAAATCTGCCTGGTTTCCCAAACTACTTTTGATAGAAATCAGTTTGACCGCATTGCAGAGCAGCTAAAAAAAACATTTCCTGATGCAGATATAATCATTAAAAAAACAATTTGCTCTGCAACCGATCAGCGTCAAAGCGAAACAGAACAACTGGCCAAGCAGGTTGATGCATTGATTGTGGTAGGAGGTAAAAACAGCGCCAACACCCAAAGACTAGCTAAAATAGCTCAGGATTGTGGAACCCCTACTCAACACGTTGAAACCGAAAAAGAAATAAACTGGGATTCTATCGAAAGCTGTCACACGCTTGGAATTACTGCAGGTGCTTCCACTCCTATATGGATGATAAAAAGAGTTACCGATTACATCCAGTTTATGAATCATACCAGAAGCCATTCTCTCCCAAATACCTTCTGGCAAGTCTTTGATATTCTGGCTAATCTAAACATCTTTGTTTCCTTAGGTGCAGTAGGAGCCTACTACGCTTCCTGTTATCTTCAAAGCTTATCATTCTCCTTTATAGGATCAGTTCTCATTTTTTTATACTTCCTTTCTACTTACCTCTGGAATAGTCTGGCAAGCATTGAGACCACTCAACATCATGGTATCTCCAGGTATAAATTCTATTGTGATCATCGTAAACTGTTACTCAGCATTTCTGCCGCCAGTATAATTACCATGCTGACACTAAGTTTCTTTCATGATAGAAAACTTTTTTATCTGATGTTATTTGCAAGTCTGATTGGCTCAATTTACCATATTACTATTGTTCCTAAATACATGCGTAAACTTGTCCGATACAAAAGTCTAAAAGATATTCCATCTTCAAGGGATCTCTTTGTTGCCCTGGCCTGGGCCACATTGATAACTTTTGTTCCGCAGATTCTTAACAAAATCTGGCAGATTGAACCCTTGAATATTGCAACATTCTGCTGGATATTCATTCTGGCATTTTTCCGTTCGCTTGTTTTTGATTTGCGGGATATAGAAGGAGACCGGATCATGGGAAGGGAAACGTTAATCACCATAATAGGAGAAAAACGTGCGCGCAAAATGACTTTCCTAATGATCTGTTTCAGTATCACTGCTCTGCTGCTTTTTCCACTGCTTATTAACCCTGTCAGTTATCGCTCCGAGAAAACCATCCGGTTTCTGATGCAGATCCCATCGCTGTTCTATATTCTTTTTATCACCAAGTGGAACCCGCAGTTCAATCCGAATCATGCATCTGCATTTAATTTACTAGCCGATGGTCTTTTTTTCCTGGCTGCTTTGGGAGCCCTGGCAGCCAGTGCGGTTGTATAAGACTTTCATTAGTTTTGTAAATATATGCTGTTAAACTATGAAGTTTTGAATTTAATATCTATTAAAGATAAATAGAATGCCCGAACGTCATTAATACATGCCGGCAGGCGACAGATAGTGGATCAGTCGGTTCAAGAGCAGATAATTTAATATTGTTTTCTTTTTTTAAACCGCCAATTGATTTTCTGTTCATCAAGATACTTTTCAAACTCTGCAGCATTGGTAAACAAGCGGACATAACAGAGCTGCTCAGTCTGTCTCTCACACAATTCATTTTTCCCAGGATAATCTTTGCATAATTTTGGCCTGTTTTCATAATCAGAGCAGCGGTTAAGTTTGTCTATATTACGGCAGGGAGTTCTGAATTCAAGAATCCAGTTACCGCATAAATCGATGGAAACCCATATATTTTCATGCATCAAGTACCATCTGATCTTGTCAAAATCCCCTTTGCAACGAGGTTTATCTATTTGCATTGCTACATGTCGGCAACACCAGGCATCACACTGGCTGCAGTTTTCAATTATTGACATAATACTCCTGAATCAGTTCAATTGTGGACATATTTGTTTTAACATATTATTCATTTGGTTATAATGTGATCCCTGCCAGTAAATTTTTTTACAGTTTACACATTGACTGAAATTGTCATAATATTTTCTGGCAAGAGGAGGGATTTTTTCCTCAATTTGGGATTTACTGACATTCAAAAGAGAACCGTTGCATTCCATGCACAAGGAAAAAGGTAATACAGAGGTGCAAAGTTTGTAATGGAAGGCTATTTCTTTTGCCTGTTCCAGGGCAACAGTGGCTCGTACCCAGTAACCATACTTGAGACATCCATGTTTTAAAATCCCGATATCCCTGGTCAAAAGGATTCTGTTTTCTTTACATGAAAGGGTAACCAGCTCGGGATCAGAAAAATTATTCCTATAAATGGAATCAAACCCCATCATTCGTAAATATCTGGCCAGTTTTCCTAAATGCACATCAAGGATAAATGATGGTCTGTCTTTTTCAGGGGGTATAACTCCAGATGAAAAGGGGAAAACCTCCACCTTATCAGCATTCTTAATATGATAAGAAAAATCCACCGGGAAAGAATTTACCCTTATAAGCTGTATTTCGACATGCGGTACCCCCAACGATTCGATTATATCTTTTATGCCAGGGTTTCCGCTAAAAGAGACCTCCAGTGTTTTTTCTTTCTGCTTGAGAAAATCATTAAGAGATCCGATGAAAAGAAATTTTGCTTTCATTATGAAAAAACACTCCGGATTGAACAATGAGCAAAATACAAACGGCGCGATTTTTGCATTATAAAAATATGTAATGTTTGTGCACTAATTCGAATTCGAAAAAACTACGGAAAGAAACAGATATCAGGAAGAAAAAGCTCAACTTCAGGAGTTAAATTTATGTCAGATCAGGAGACCTATTCTAAATATTTTAATGATGCTTTAAAAATACATGCAATTTGCGTAGACATAAGCCTCTCGGAAGATAATGCCCGTATTCTGACCTACATGCATGCCAAAGCATCAGAAAGTGGAAAAGGTATCAATTATTTTCTTAATCCTGCGAATGAAGATTCAGAAGCTTTGGAAATAATGTTAGGTCAGCGTAAAGGAACTATTCAGCTTCCACCGGCTGCCAGCCTGGATGCTCAGGGTCAACAGGCTCTTGATCTGATTCTTACCATCGCAGAACGTATCTCACATATAGATCACATGCTGGCTAAAGAATGCGGTCTTGAAAACCGCTTGAGCGGCGAGCTGAGAAACCGCCTCAGATTATATAAGGACCCTGAGTTTTGCCATAGTATGATCGAATTATACAACAGAGAAATTCTCCCCAGACTCTCCCAGTACGATCAGGGAAAAATAGATCAAGCATTCAACCGATTTAGAGCTCTGGAACAAAAAAGAGAAGAAGAAATCATGAGTATGGTAGGAAAAATTTAATTTTTTTCAGTTTTGTAATTTTTCCAGAAAACAGATAAGTTGTTTTGAATCAACCATCAATTTTGATGTACCTTCCAGTAACAACTTTTCGATGTTAATATTGTATACATTCCAGGCTCCGACAGCGATTTCTGACTCCAGCTGTCCCTTGGCCCATCCTGAATACCCTAAAAAAAGATAAGTCGTTCCAGGATCTGCTTCTATCATATGACCTATTCCTTCCCATTTCCCTCCCAAATAAACTCTGGGTGCAACCGCAAATGCCCCCTCTACCGGATTCTCTGTAACCTGCAAAACCTGTAACTCATCTTGCGATACAGGCCCTCCGATAAAAATTTCTCTTTTTAGCTTAGAGTCATGAAAACCATCAAATATTTCAGATAATGGCATATGTGAAGGACGATTTAATACAAGCCCATAAGAACCTTCAATGCTGTGAACGCAAACTAATACTACTGTAGAATCAAAATTGGGATCCTTTAATACATCCCTGGCCAGTAGTATTGAACCAGTTGTAAGCTTTTTCAGGTTATTCTCTATTAAAAACTGCTCTGAGTTCTCAATCATATCTTAAAAATAGTTCAAGTCTCCCATACCAATCAAATTTTGAAGAAGCTGTAATTGGGAATACCGCAAAGAAGCAATGTACATTTGCTTTTATTAACAGAAAGAAAAGATCAAAGCCAGCAAATACAGATCGACCCGATAAAGGCATTGCGCAATGTATACCTCTACCGTGTCTTTTTATTGCCAATTAATGTATTACTATTAAATTACTCTTCGCTTTCCTCACCTTCTTCAGCAGAAGAATGAGGTTGTAAACGAACTGTTTCAGCTATATATTCCTGGGTAGCATCATTCTTAGATTGGAGAAACTCTAAAACCCCTTTTGTCTGCTCTTCATTAAGCAGGAATCTGGTTTGACGAGTAATCTTTCCCTTACCGTCCCATTGCTTTGCGACTTTTTCAGTAATCTCTAAAGCATCCTCAATACGGACAAAACGCATCTCATCAGCTCTTAAAGCATGACAAGCATCCTCATCAAGACACGAATAGTCCGAAAGATAACGGATATGAAGTCTTTTTAAATCAGCAGTTTTAGCAACGCGATAATAACCGGTAATAAAATATTTACCTTTAAAATCAGCATTTGTACCCTCGTATTTAGTCATAAATAAAAGGTAACGTATTTTTGATTTTACAAAGGAATTACGCACCTTACTTTTATTGCAGCCAAAAAAACCATAGGTCCCGGTTTCATAATTGGGCTCAGGAAGAATATCTGAGGGGATAACCTCCGGGATTTCCCGAATCGGAATCTCCGATACCGGATCACTGGAATAAAAGACAACCATACCGGTATTGGATGCCCTGTAATCCTGCCAAGCTGCGTTTTCGACTGATAAATGCATGACATTGTCATTAGTCATGTTTTACTCCTCACCGGAAAAGGTAAATAAAAAATGAAGCCCGCATAAAAACACGGGCTTCAACGAAGGTTTACGGGTATATTTCTAAAGATAACAAACAGTGCACAGTAGAGTCAAGTGTTAGAATCACAAAATCAGCATTGCATCCCCATAGCTATAGAACCTGTAACAACCTTTAACTGCCTCCCTGTAGGCATCCATTATCTTCTTCTGACCAGCAAAAGCACAAACCAACATCAATAAAGTTGATTTTGGAAGGTGAAAATTAGTAATCAATCCGTCAATTATTTGAAAATTATAGGGCGGAAGGATCATTAATCTGGTAGTTCCAATACCAGGCTGCAGTGTTCCATCTTTCGCACAATGTTCCAACACCCTGACCACTGTAGTTCCAACAGCTATTATTCTTCCCCCCATCTCACGAGTAGTTTTAATCTGCTCAACAGTCTGAGCAGAAAGCTCATACCGTTCCTCATGCATAACATGTTTACGAGGATCGGCTTCCTTTACAGGTCTGAATGTGCCCACTCCTACATGAAGAGTCAGAAAAGAGGTGTCTATGCCTGCCAGAGATAATTTCTGAAATAATTCAGTTGTAAAATGAAGACCCGCCGTAGGCGCAGCCACTGCGCCGTTTTTTCTGGCATACACAGTCTGATAGCATTCCCGATCGATCTGGTTTTCATTGCGCTCTATATAGTGTGGAAGAGGTATATGCCCACATTTTTCCATCAATTGCTCTATTGATTCTACACCATTTCCCACAAGCTGCACAACCCGATCACCATTTGGTAATATTTTCATTATTTTCAGAAAACATCCAGAGCAGCCTTCTACCTGTACCATCGATCCAATCCGTAAACGCCTGGCAGGCCCCACCAGTGCAATCCAGTTAAGCTGATCTATCTTTTCTACAAACAAAAACTCAATGAGTAAACCATTTTCTTTTCGCCCATATAACCGGGCAGGAATTACTCTGGTATCATTAAATACCAGACGATCCCCTTTTTTAAGAAGTGAAATAATGTCTTTAAAATAGTAATGATCTATTTTTTCACTTTTTCTTTTAACATATAACAGACGGCATTCGTCCCTTTTACTCATTGGGAACTGTGCTATCAATCGGGATGGCAAATCATAATCGAATTGATCTGTATGTAAAGATATCTGCTCCAAATTTATCCCAGTTCTGTTTTCCTGAAGAGTATCCATTTTCAATTAATTTTTAACCCAGCTGTAACTCAGGCTATTTCTCCTGATTTTCATCATTGCGATTGTTACCGTAAAATATTAATCCGAAGCCATAAACAAACCGATTAAATCAGAAACTCAGCTTGCGGATGATGTACAAAAATTCCCAAAGTCGAGTGCTCCGGTACCATCTGATATCCGGATGTCAAATGTATTCCCAGACGATCATCAATGACCATGAACTCAAAAATTTTCTTCTGTTCCTCCAGACCTGGCAAACCAGGGTACCCAAAGCTATATCGCCTTCCGATGTTTGGCTCTAATCCCAGTCCGCGGCGAATTTCAACTGTCACCTTTTCTGCCAGTTCTTCAACTATCATGTTTCCCAGAGCATTAATAAAATACCCATAACTGTATTTGTCCTGCTGGAAATAAACCCTACTGCGCTCACTGAGCCCTGATCCTATTGTCACAACCTGAATCCCTATCAGATCACCATCAGCACAGAAATAATCGGCGATAGACCGACCTTTACTTTTTGGCATCCTGGGGAATTTGAAATCAGCTAGTTCAGAATGAAAATCATCAGGGTCAATTATTATTACATCCTCATCATCAGTAATCACCGGAAAATATCCGTAAAACCCGCGTGCATCCAACAGCCCTGCCTTAAGTATCTCCTCTTTGAGAAACTGGAAAGCCACTTCAAACTGTGTTTCCCTGACATGTGCATACTCATTATCTTTAAGCTTACCTCCCCCCCATCCTGCCTTGAATAACCTCTCTTTATTAATTCTATCAAGCAGTTCCTGGCTGTTCCAGACCAGAATCTCACTTGTTCCCCAGAAAGGAGGTTCAATGTGAGGTATAAATTCCAGCAATTTATCATCTGAATAAGCAGACTCAGGTTTTACATTTATTTCCGAAGCAGATTTGTTTTTTTCTACAGGTCTGTTTGTATGAATATCCTGTAGAATCCTGTTGGCCTCAAAAGCATCTTTGGCATAATAAACCCCTCCGCTATATTGTCGGTTATTATCCAGGACTGCGATTCTGGATGCAAACTGCTTATTTACAGCCGCACCACCGATAAGAACCGGAATATTAAGATTCTGCTTATCCAATTCTATAACACATTGTGCCATCTGTTTGGAAGTAGTCACCAGAAGCGCAGAAAGACCCAAAGCATCGGGTTTCTCTTTCTTAACAGCATCAACAATTATTTCAAGCGGCACCTGTTTTCCCAGATCTATCACTTCGTAACCCTGATTACGCAAAATCGATCCCACCAGATTCTTGCCAATATCATGGACATCACCAAATACTGTTGCAATTATCAGTTTTCCCCTGGACCCTGTATTACCAGCTAAAAGATGAGGCTCAAGAATCTGAATCGCTTCTTTCATAATTTCTGCCGCCTGAAGCACAAAAGGAAGAATCATCTCACCTGAAGACATCTTCTCACCAACTTCACTCATTGCAGGCAGCAAAATATTATTGAGAATGTCATGAGCCGGCATTCTTTTCAAAAGCTCTGTAATTGTTTCCGATAAATTCCTTCTGTCACGATTGACAACTGCATTGCGCAAACTGAGCTCTGCAGGTATTTCAACAACAGTAGTCTGCTTTTTGTCATCCTGCCCGTTACCCTTATTTTCAAAATACTGCACAAACCGATTCAAGGCATCCTTATTTCTGTTAAATAAAAGATCTTCAGCACTGCAACGTATTTCCTTTTCGTAACTTTCCGGATTATCAATATGAAGAGGATTGAAAATTGCCGCATCCAGTCCTGCATTAACTGCATGATAAAGCATCATATTGTTAAGAATACGTCTTGCTGCCGGTTTGAGACCGAAGGACACATTACTCACACCCATCACAGTCCTTACCCCTGGCATCTCCTTTTTTATTATTCGCAGCGCCTCAAGACTAAACAGTGCAGCATCTGCACTTTCCGGATCACCAGTAGCCAAAGTAAAAACCAATGGATCGATATAGAGGTAATGTTCTGCAATTCCATATTCGCCACATACCAGCTCATGCAATTTGTGGGCAAGATCGACTTTTCGACTTACAGTCTTGGCCATCCCCTCATCATCTATTGTCAATGCAACCACCGAACAGCCGAAATCCCGTGCAAGTGTAAGTACTTTTCTGGCTCTCTCTTTATTATGCTCAAGGTTTATCGAATTGAGCATAACCGATCCGGGATTCACCTTCAAAGCAGCGGTCATCACCTCCGGTTCGGTAGAATCAATACAAAGGGGAATAGCAATACGATCGGACAGAAAAGAAACGAAATTCTTCATTGTCAGAGCTTCGGTATCCTGTTCACTGATTGCCACGCAAATATCAAGAAGAGCACTGCCAGATTTGCTCTGTTCATGAGCAATATGCAGAAGTTCATCATAGTTTGATGCCAATATAAACTCTTTGGTTTTTTTGGACCCCTGAGTATTGAGCCTCTCACCGATAATTATTGGACGACGCTCTTTCTCCAGATCAATTCCTCCGATACCAGTTGACAGCCAGCATGATTTACTGTTACGCACAGGACGGGGGGCTACTTTTTTATCTTTGAGAATACTGGCAAGTGCCGCTATATGATCAGGATTGGTTCCGCAACACCCTCCCACAATCTCCAAGCCGCTGACAGTCACAACCGATTCCAGCACTGCAGCGAAATCTTTCGGCTCCATACCATAAACCGCTTTTCCATCGATATTTTGAGGCATCCCAGCATTTGGAAGCGCAGATACCGGCAAAGTAGAGAGTTCCAGAAGACGCTTCAATGAAGGCATCATCTCAATAGGACCTGTTCCGCAGTTAATCCCTATTACCGATGGAGCGAGAGCGGTAACTGCACCTAGAAATGATTCTATTCCACTCCCCAGTAGCATCCTTCCCGTTGCATCAATCGTAATCTGAACCTGAATAGGAATGAAACGGTTTTTCTTTGCCATCAGCCGTTTTAAAGCGTAAATTGCCGCCCTTACTTCCAGGAGATCCTGTGATGTTTCTATTAAAAACAGGTCAACTCCTCCGTCAAGAAGCCCATTAGCCTGCTCCTCAAAAATTTCACAGAGATCATCAAATCCTCCACCAACCAGATTTTCATCTTTCGATGATGGAAGAAAACCAGTTGGTCCCATTGTTCCGCAAACAAAAAGAGGCTTCTGTGATTTGTTGCTATCTATCGCTTTTCTGGCTGTCAGTGCAGCAGCCTTGTTGATCTCATAAACCCTGTCCTGCAAACCATATTCTTTCAACTTTACCCTGGAACCACCAAATGAATTGGTCTCAATCACATTTGCACCGGCTCTCAGGTAATCTGCATGAATGGCAGCAACCTTATCCGGACAGCTAAGGTTTAAGATTTCATTGCATCCTGATGCATTTTGAAAGCATTCAGCTGAGATATTGCTCTTTTGAACCTGAGTCCCAAATGCACCATCAAAAATGATGGGTACCCTTTTTTCTATGAGTTCAATGTAAGGGTTCATCTCTCTCCTAACTCTGAAAAAAAAGAAATAAAGCCTTTAAAATACATCTGGTCAAAAAGATTGTCTTACTAAGTCTGTATTGTTTCAAAAACTTTATAGACTGATGGAACCTTCATTCTTTCTGATTCCATACCTGAGCCAAAACATCCGTATTCAATACGCAATGCATTACCATGTACTAAGGTAAGGCGCTCCTGCAGAACTGAACTGGATTGCTTAACCAACCTGTTAAAGTTGAGCTACTTTAATGTAGGACATCGCCCTTAGGTAAAACTCATCAGAATACATACCCGACCATAACAGAAAAAGAAATATTTCGAAATTCCTCTCCCCCGTCTATAGTAAAAGCGTTAATGGAGCCAAAAGCAAATCGGAAATCAAGAACAATCGCTCCGGGTTTTGTTAAAAAGTTAAAACTGAAACCCGTGTGGAATCCAATATCGAAATTCGAAACCTGGTTTGAAATATTTTGCCGATTCCCCAGTCCTCGCAAAAACTCACTCCGCAAAGAGTCTGGAACAACCTCAAGATTTCTGGCTCGCGAACGCAATTGAATAAAAAATGAGGGTCCCACATAAACTGCCGGTAATACAGAGGTGTTCAGGGAAATCAGCAGCTTAAATAAGATTGGTATAGAAAGATAGTCGGTATAAACTCCAAAAGAAACCTCATTTCCACTCTCAAGATCAAATTCCCAGTTTTTCCCTGATCGCAGATATTGCAGTTCCCCCTGAACATTAAAAAATCCCGGAATAAAATCATAGCTGATTAATCCGGCAATTGTCAGACTCAGCTTCATATCTGCATCAAAATCCCTAACTTCTGCAGACATGCTCTCTTCGAAATTCTCCACTCCGTTTCCCCAAAAGCTGCTTATTAATGCACCGGTCTTTATTCCAAAATTCACTCTCCTTTGCTCCTGAGAAAAATTAGATATAACCAGAATAAGGATAAATACATATAGATAAATCCATTTCATCTTTTCTCTCACCTGGTATCAGTCTATTTAATTTCACCAAACTTGTTAAATCCCACCACCCCCCTAAATCCCCGAAGGGAGACTTGGAGAGCTGGATTTAGGAGGCTCAGAGATTTTAGGGGCATAAATTCTTTGGGGTTGCAAATATCGATCCGAAAACATAACCTCAAATATCTGTTTAGTTAAACTTATTCTGATATAAATCCCTGTCTCGACAAAAGTTATGCCAGGTAGTATTTTCAACATTGACTCAATAATTCCAAAGGCAGTTCCATGAAAAATAAACCTGCAGCTATCAATGTAATCTGGCTGTATCTGATTTTAATAAGTATCGTTGTTGCCGCTTATACCGGAAAAATGGAAGCAATCACTAAGGCCTCTTTTGATTCAGCCAAGTCGGCTGTTACTCTGGCTATCAGCCTGGTAGGGGCCATGGCCTTATGGCTTGGAATAATGAAAGTAGCAGAAAATGCTGGTTTAATGAAGGTTATCGCAAGAGCAATCCGCCCTGTTATGGTCCGACTTTTTCCTGATGTACCGGCAGAGCATCCAGCCATAAGTGCCATGATAATGAATATGGCAGCAAACATGCTGGGATTGGCAAACGCTGCTACTCCCATGGGTATAAAAGCCATGACCGAGCTGGACAAACTTAACCCGGAGAAAGGAACCGCTACCAATGCAATGTGCCTTTTTTTGGCTATCAACACCTCCAGTGTTACAATCTTACCTTTGGGAGTTATCGCAGTCAGAGCTGCAGCCGGTGCAACCGAACCAGCCTCTATTCTGATACCTTCAATACTGGCTACCACAATTTCAACTAGCGTTGCAATAATAGCAGCAAAATTACTAGCAAACAGAAATCCTTTACCTGCAATTACCTCTGTTGAGAAATGCTGCGAAAATCCTGATGATAATGAGCAAAAAGAAACAGAGTTGGTAAGTCTTGGTGCTTTCCCCAAATTTCTGGCACTGGCCTTGATTCCTCTATTCTTATTTTCGATACCCTGTCAGTTTATTAAATTCGATTTTCATTCCTTTCCCCATAACTTTATCACATTGAAACCGTTTGTATTCTCCGGGATTCAATCTATCAATGAAGCAACCACCTGGCTAATCCCGGTAATCATGGGAACACTGCTTCTGATAGGTTATCTGCGGGGAGTAAAAGTTTACGAATCTGTTACCGATGGAGCCAAAGAAGGATTTCAGGTCGCAATCCGCATTATTCCCTTTATGGTAGCAATCTTTACCGCAATAGGGATGCTTAGGGCAAGCGGGGCACTCGAGCTTTTTGTAAAGCTGGTATCTCCTTTGACAAATCTTATAGGAATGCCAGCCGAAGCGCTTCCTATGGCTCTGTTAAGGCCACTATCCGGAAGCGGAGCCTTCGCAGTGATGTCCGAAATCATCTCCCAGGATCCAAACAGCTTTACAGCTTATCTGGTATCGGTGCTCCAGGGATCAACAGAAACCACATTCTACGTTCTTGCTGTGTATTTTGGCGCTATCGGGGTCAGAGTTACCCGTCATGCATTGCCTGCAGCCCTTCTGGCAGATGCTGCAGGAATACTGGGATCGGTTCTGGTATGCCATCTATTCTTTTAAACATGCTGCAAAAGTAGTATACTATGCATAAAAAATTATTTGATCAGAAAATCCGGGAATGGATCGATACTGTCAGTAGTGCCGGATGCACTGTTAACCGTATCAACACAATTGCTGACATTCGCAAGAAAAATGGCGAACTGCTTTTCTCGCTGCTTGACACTGAGGTAATCTCCCCTGAAGGAAACCGACTCCCTCATATAGCGTTTATCAGGGGACATGCCTGCCTCGTAGTTATTCTTCTGAAAAACAGCACATCCGGAGAAGAAAAGTTCCTTATGGTGCGCCAGAGAAGGATTGGTAATGGACAGATGAGTCTGGAGTTCCCTGCAGGAATGCTTGATTATCAAACCAGCGATCCAGTGGGAGTAGCAGTAAAAGAAATTTTTGAAGAAACCGGTCTGAAAGTCACCCCCGAAGAGATCTTCCCTCTCTCCGATCGCATTCTTTACAGTTCAGCAGGAGCCAGTGATGAAGGTCTTTACTTTTTCGGCTGCATAAAAACGCTGGATAACCAAACCTATAACTCATTTATAAACAGAACCGGTGGAAACCCCGAAGAAAATGAACATATCCAGGTAGAACTTCTCTCCCGTGAGGAAGCCGAACCCCAGATCAGTTCCGCCCAGGCCAGACTGGGTTTCTTTCTCTTCGAAAAGGCAAGGCAAATAGGTAACTTTCAAATACCTGATGGCAAAAAAATAACCCAATAACATAGCAAATAATATTAAAACATTTTCAAATCAGAAGTGTTCTGAAATATCTAAACGAAGAAATCGTAAATGCTAATAACATCTTATTGTTCAAGGCTTATCTGCAAACATACCTCGTCCCGTTTAGAGACGGAATTTTCAAAATGTTTCAATATCGAATTAATAGTCCTCACTAGGTCATGTACGGCTCCAGAATTGCCTTTTAATGGCTTTTTAGAGCAACCATTACGAAACAGATTACGGGATTACAGCTTTTAGCCGTCAGTTTTGACTGACCATAAAACCGGCTTCAAACCACAATATCCACTTCCTGGATAAATCCGCTTCCCCCGTTCTCTTTAAGAAAAATGCCGGTTTCTTTCACTACAGCATTTACAGAATCATTATTTATTAAATCGAAGCCGGTAGCTACCCGTCCGGTATAGATAGCTCCCACTCCTCTGTCTAGTAAAGAACTGACTATATCAGTGCCATCAGTTGCCTTCTCCCAAAGTCTTAATTTGGAAAAAACCGAATCGTTCTCATCTATCCATCCATTGTTGTCTTCGTCAAGAGCCGCCAGCTCCGAAAAACCATTTCCACTGGGGGGACCAAATAATTCACTACCATCGTCCATAATACCATTTCCATTTTTATCGTAGCCCAGAAAAGCAGTTCCAACTGAAGGAGCATGGATCATTTCAGTCTTTCCATCAGCATCAAGATCAAACTCAAATTTTGCCCCCTCAAATGAAGCCCCACTTCCCTTAAAATCGATCACCAGCGGATCAATTAATGCATCACCTTCTTTAAGTGATACGGTCAGTTCTTCATATTTTTCCCTGCTCATAAGAAGTGAGGCATTAAAGGAGATCTGCTGTCCTTTGTCATTAGTTATTTTGCCCGAAGCCAGAAACTCAAAACCCTCTTTCTGGTAATTAGTTTCTTTATAATAATAATCCACCCCCCACCCTTGGAATTTTGAAGATGGTGATTCTGTAACATTTCCCCAAGGATTTTTGGGGATTGATTGTTCCTCCACTTTTTTAGCCACTTCACCCACTTCACCGGAAGAAGAGGCAGACTCCTGAAGCTTCTTAAATTCCTCAGCATCAAGAACTTCGATTTTTTTACCAGTAAATATTTCCACCAGATCCTTTATAATCTTTGTTCTAAGATCGCAAAATATCTCGTCTATCATCTCTTTTATTGAAGGATTATCGTTCTCATCCTGTTCCAACTTTTTTAACTGTTCCTTCTGGCTTTGCTCAAGCAAGGAAGCACTTATCTCTACCCGGTCTCTTTTAACATGTGATTCAGAAACCATTACCTCGTTCGCTTCCATAGAATTCTCAATCAGCTCAGAATCCCGGTCCCACATTCTAAGGTATTCAAATTTAGTGGAGTGCTTTACATCAATCCTTGAAGATGACAGGGAAACATCAGAGGAAATTATCCGCATGGCGAGCCTCCTTGCTGCTACTGGATTACATTCTGTTTATCGGAGAAGATTGGTAAAACTTTATAAAGAAATTTGGAATAACGAATATCGAAGTAAAGAAAATTGGAAATTCGAAAACCTAAACTCTACAGACTGGTTAAGGAATCCTGCTCATCCCAGAAGAAGCGCTCTACCTTAGCACAGGCCAACGCCCATGTGCATTGTATACGGAAAATACAGTGTATCTGGTTGCAGGCGATCTTCAAAATCCTTAGGATAGTTTAGTGGGCAATTCAGGTCTTAGTAAAAAACTTGTAAACTTCCTCTTTAGTATTGCATCTAAGAAGTTCTTCTACTTTTTCCCTGGTATTAAGTAAAGCACCAACATGAGCGATAAACCGAATATGCGGTCCAACGATTTTTTCTGGAGCAACTGCACATACAAAGATCTGGGAATTCTTTCCATCTATAGACTGAAAGTCTATTCCTTTTCGATGAATTCCGACAGATACAACCAGTCTCTTTACTGAATCAGTCTTGCCATGCGGAAGAGCGATTCCATTCTGCATACCGGTACTAAGGCTGTTTTCTCTTTCCATAACAGCTTTTAGCACAGCATCTGGATCCGAAATCATCCCATTTTTATACAGTACATCAATCAGTTCTTTAATGACTCCCTTTTTAGTATTTGATTGCAGATCAAGAGAGATACAATCGGGTGAAAGCACTTTTTTCACATCAAAATCAGTGCTGATTTCACCATCAATCAGTTCCGGTTTCAATTGAGCAGGCTGAAGCAGATCTTTAACCTGGTTGATCATGTTAGTAAGGGTAACCAGATTCTCATAAACGATATTTTTAACAAAGATAATATCAACAGAATTGTTCTCAAAACGTAGTTTATCCTGTTCCACAAAAAGAGTAATCGCAGTTCTCTCTCTTCGAAAATGGTGTATTTTAACCTCATCTTCGATGGTATTGACATAATAACCTTCACTGACAAAAGATTGGACAATCCTCTCCGACATAAGTTCCACCAGATATGGACTGGTCATTTTGAAATCAGTCGTTACTAACTCACCTCTCTCCGGTTCCTTAAGGATACCTTTCTTGTCGGTCAAAATGACATTAAGAACAGGAGGTGCAATAATAGTGGTAAGTAAAGTCATGAAAATTGCAGATCCAAAAAGCTGCTGATCTAAAAAACCCGAAGAGAGTCCGATACCAGCGACAATCAGAGCAACTTCCCCACGGGGAACCATTCCTGCACCTATCCTGAATGCCCCCAGAAAATTAAACTTGAGACCCAAAGCTGGTATACCACATCCGATAATTTTGGCAATAAGTGCCCCTGTGGAAAAAATAAGCCCAAATGTAAGCACTGTTGGAGATATAACTTCCTTAATGTTAACCAACATCCCCATCACCACAAAAAATACTGGAACAAAAAATTCATATACCGGATGAAGTGCATTTTCAATAACTTTGGCCAGATCTACTCCAGACAGAGTCATACCCATCACATAAGCACCTATAATCATTGCCAACCCTGCTTTTTCAAATATGCCAGAAAGAAACAGTGCCAATCCAAGAGCCAAAGCACTAATAGTGCTGATATTTCTGAAATATTTTAAGAATGAACCGATTTTTTGAGATAGCAGCAGACCGATTGCAGTAAATCCTAACCATACACCTATGGCTCTGAAAATTAATATAATCACTTCGAAAAACTGATCAGATTGCTGTCCGGCTTTTCTGCTGAGAGCTGCAATCCCTAAAACCACCGATAAAAGGATTATTCCAAGAATGTCATCCACAACAGCACCTGCCAGAATGGTCATTCCCTCCGGAGATCCTACTTTCTTTTTCTCTGATAATACCCTGATAGTAATGCCCACCGAAGTGGCAGTTGAAATAACTGCCATCAAAAGTACCCGAGGATCACTGAAAGGAATGTGCAGCCACCAGGCAGTGGTAAAAGCTCCAATTATGAAGGAGAAAATCACACCACCAAAACCAACCATTACACCGGCAACCGAAAACTGGGCCAAGAGTTTAAGGTCAGTTTCCAGTCCAGCTAAAAACAGTAACACTATAGAACCGATGGTTGAAATGGCATAGAGTTCAGGCTGGACCGGAATTAGCGCGCCTTCAATCCGAGGAAACAGTCCATTTTCAAATAGAAAAGGAATTGGAATACTGCCTAAAAATGATGGGCCAAGAACAATCCCTGAAATCAGTTCACCCAGCACACTGGGAAATTTCATCTTTTTAAATAGAATCCCACCGAAACGGGCTGCAAACAAAATTACGCTTAGCTGAAAAACCAAAGTGGACATTCTGTTTACTATTGACTCGGATCCATCAGATGCCATAGCAATTGCAGGAAACGACAGGGCAAGCCATACTGATCTATTTGCCCATCGGTTTTTTATCATAAATTCCCCTGGTCTTTAATCAGATTTCAGGAAAAGGCTGAGAGAAAATACCCTAAATACCAGTATAAAGAAAACGAGTCTTTATTATATTTGCTCTGGCCCAATTTCATTTGTTGTTAACGATTACTATTTTAGATTTTTTGTATTGAGAAGTCCAATCGTACGGTTCTTATTACCATAAAGCTTTCGGTTTCATTGGCGATACAACCTCGGTAAAAGAAAGCGGTACAGTAAATTTCTTTCCTATATTACAGGAAAATATTTAAAGTTCATGGTTATGCCTATAGGGAAATAACCGGGAACATGAGATAGTGATGAAAACCCTTCAGGAAGATTTCTCTCATTTTAAATTATGGGGCAAAAATTCCACTGAATGTTCCCGATTCAATAAAGAATTTTATCTCAGCTGAGCTTAAATATCGTTTATAGAACCAGGCATAACCCAAGGTAATATCATTGGTTTTTTATAATCAATAATCGATTGTGAAGAAACAACATAACTTAATAAAACTTGTTGAATCTGCAGGTTCTGTATTAAACAGTTCCAGAGGTTTCGACTGCATTGCTTACCCCCATTATGGTCATAGTCTCCTTCAGGATTTACAAGAGTACTGCTGACCAACGATTTCTTTTCAACTGTGATGTTTTTGCATAAATTGCACCTTCAACACCTTACATTCTGAGCAATATTTACACCAGCAAGCGTTGCAGCCAGTATTCCGGTAATTATGCAATTTGAACCCATATTTGTCTGGTTGGAATCAGTTGTTTATATCTG
>CAYYNL010000033.1:0-31251 GCA_964472925.1 uncultured Fibrobacter sp.
CCTTTCTGCATCAATATCTTACGGTTCTTCATCGTCACCTACTGCGGTTTTTAGGTTAAAATAAATGCAACCGGAGAATAATAATGAAATTGGTTGTAGATTATAACAATCTTGTAATTGTTGGCCTATGGAATAGACATATATTTAATCCGGAATGGGTAGGGCAGTACCTTTTACCTGAAACAGAATTAACCTCTGAATACCCATTAAATATTGCAGGTTCTTTTCGTATCTCTTCTGATAAAATTTGAATATTTGTACTGGGAGATAGATTAAACTTTGTTCCATTGGGAACAGATATTGAAGTCTTTGATTTAATTCAGGAAACATCTTTAAAAGTTGGAAAATATCTTCCCCATACGCCAGTTTCCGCATTTGGAGTTAATTTCATATTTGAAGCAGAAATTTTAGAATTATGCAATAATTATTTAGCTGTACCAGACTTAGAACTACTTAAAAACTCTGGGTTTATCCCAGAGAATACATCTTTGATGCACACAGTTACTGTGAACGGGAAAAAATTGAATTTCACCATTTCTTCTAAAGATTCGAAAGTTATGTTTGATTTGAATTACCATTTTGATATAAAAAATCTGGTTGAATTTAATGAAGTTATCTCAAACAATAGTATCGTTTCCTTGCTTAAGATTTCTGAAAACCTTCTGAAATCCATTTATTTAAAAACGGGCGAAAACCAAATATGAATTTCAATATAAAGTGTGACCAGCAATCTGGCTCTACCTATCAAAGCCAGGATAAAGTCAAATTTGTGAGAATTAATGATAACAGAAAATACTCCGTACAGTCATCAAGCACTGCAAATAATTCTCAAATCGATTCTAATGTCAAATTCGAAGTGGAAACTAAAAAACGTTGTATTATTCGAAAACGTGTTACTGTTTTTGATGTAGCTACATATATACTCAATAAGCTTGGACCTTTATCTGCAATGAAATTACAAAAACTGGTTTATTATTGTCAAGCATGGTCATTGGTTTGGGATGAAAAACCATTATTTCCTGAACATATTGAAGCATGGACAAACGGTCCTGTAGTTCGAGAGTTATTTGCTTTTCATAGAGGACAATTTATTGTAGATGAAGTCCCCATTGGAAATATTGATAATCTGAATTCCACACAAAAAGAAACCATAGATGCTGTGATAGATTTTTATGGCAATAAACCAGCACAATGGCTTATTGATCTTTCTCATTCTGAAAAACCCTGGCAGGATGCTCGTAAAGGACTGTCAGAAACAGAATCTGGTAAACGCGAAATAAGTATTGAATCAATCGCAGAATATTACAGTTCACTGAGCTGATCCAATATGGTATGAGTAAAAGGCCAGTTGCATCTAATTCACCGAAATTTGAGAAGAAACCTCGTGTGGATCTTTCAATTACAACTGATCTGGATAAAAATCCATCCTGGCAAATAGGATTCATTGATAATGAGGGAAAGTGGTCCTGGTCTAATGTTGACAAAGAAACACTTATTAACGAAATTCTTCCAAAATTAAAAAGCTTTGAAACAATGTATTGGAAAGAAATTTTTAATAGAAACAGCCACGAGGTCTCAATTAATCAAATATCAAAAGAAGCACAGAAAAGGTTACAAGAATTACATCAGGAAGATATCGAAAATCTGGTTTCATTGCGAGTGACTGGATCCAAAAGAATCTGGGGAATAAAATCTGGCAATACATTGAAGTTACTATGGTGGGATCCGCATCATACTGTGTACCCCTGCAATTTAAAGCATACATGATGTTTTATTGGTAGAACCATTTATTACTCTGAACTCCTGTTCTTCCCCCCACTCTTATCTTTTTGTTCACACAGATCTATATTTTAATAGTATCCTAAGAATTACATTTTCTCCCTTAAACTTTAACTAAATAATAGTTTGGTACGTTTAACACATTTGATGAATATTCATTTCTTCTTCAAAAAGGATTTCGCATGAGACTAAATGTGTTTTCCAGTATGTTTCTTCTTTTGACTTTCTCTTTTCTTTTCGCTAAACAGGATAAAAAAAGTGAGGAAGTAACCGATAATCTGAGCACTAAATTTAAACAATGGAACGATTCATTGCCCGAAGACAGGGTCTATATTCATTGTGATAAACCTTTTTACTTCCCTGGAGAGTCTATCTGGTTTACTGCATATATCCGGGATGCCGCTTCACTTAAAGCATCTTCAAAAAGCGATATTGTTTATGTGGAATTAATTAATCCTAAAGGGAGCATAGAAAAGCAGATCTCTATTGTAGCAAAAAACGGGATAGCCAAGGGTGATTTTGAGCTCAATAATGGTATTCCAGGAGGCATTTATAGCCTGAAAGCTTATACCAACTGGCAGAAAAACGATCCTGATCCAGCCTTTTTTATTAAGGAAATCCAAATCCAGGAGACAGTACTTCCCTCTTTGAAAATGAAACTGGATTTTGATAAAAAAGCTTATGGCCCGGGTGACAGGGTAAAAGCCGATCTTTTAGTTGAAACAAACCAGAACAAACCGCTCTCCTCATTTTCTGCTAACTACACTGTGAGTATCAAAGGCGAGCAGATAATGCATAATTCTGTTAAGGGTGACAAGGATGGAAAAGCCATACTGACCTTCGATCTTCCTTCGGAATTGTCCAGCACAGATGGTATTCTTAATGTGCTGCTGGATCATGATGGCCAGAAAGAATCAATATCCAGATCTATTCCGATTATTCTTAACAAAATATCACTCTTTTTTTTCCCGGAAGGCGGTGATGCAGTCTGTAATCTCACCTCTCTTATCGCATTTCAAGCGTTGAATGAATTCAGTAAGGGGGCTGATATTGAAGGGTATGTCACTGACAACGACAACAATACAGTAGCAGAATTTTCGAGTTTTCATCGAGGAATGGGTGCTTTTATCCTGACACCACAGAAAGGAAAAAGTTACAAAGCGCATATCACCAGACCCAAAGGAATTTCCGAATCCTTCGATCTTCCAGAGCCGCTTCCACAGGGGTATGTTTTGAGAATCGAAGAGATCAACAAGAATTCATTGAAAATGGCAGTAGGCTCTACTCGCGATGAAAACTTGCGAATCTTCCTTCAGATCAGGGGAAAAGAGTATTTCTCCAAGGTAATTAATGCCAGAAAGGGAATGAATAGTGTAAATATCGATTTGACAAAAATGCCAATAGGTGTAGCACAGATTACCCTGTTTGACTCAAAAGAGATACAGCGTGCCGAACGGCTGGTGTTTGTTAATAAGCACAAGCAGTTGTCATTAAACATCAAAACCGATAAAGAAAAATATCTTCCCCGTGAAAAAGTAAAGATGACCCTGACTGTCACAGATGAAACTGGAATGAGAATGCCTGGTAATTTCTCTCTGGCAGTTTCCGATGACCAGCTTCTTAGCTTTGCCGATGATAAATCATCCAATATTCTCTCGCATATTTTGTTTGAGTCGGATTTAAAAGGTAAAATCGAGGAACCCAGTTTTTATTTCGATCCAAAACAGCAAAAGGCAGATCGGGCTCTCGATCTGTTAATGATGACTCAGGGATGGCGCCGTTTCACCTGGCGGCAGATAACCACAGATGAAATACCTGCAGTCTCTTATCCATCTGAAAGGGCAATAATTGCCGGGTTTGTCATGGACCATTTGACAAATAAAGGGGTTCCAGCAACCAAAATTCGTATTACCGAGCTTAAATTGGAAAGTCTTACCGATAGCAGTGGTGCTTTTTTATTTAAAAATGTGGATTTGACAGAACCAAAAACCATCGAAGCAGAAAATGGCAATCGCCGTGCAAGTACGAAAATCAATAAATACACTTCTAATTTGCAGTTATGGATTTATCCGGAAATAAGGTATAAACAAAATATTGCTAGGGCTGCAGGAAAATTTATTGGGAAAAATCAAGAGGAGTTGGCTGCTGAATTCATGATGGCTCCTCCTCCCGAAAAAGAAGATGCTGTGCTTTACGGAAAAGCAGCCCACCTACCCAGAGCACCCATTATACCGGAATTAAAGATGGAAGTTGCTAAAGATCAGAAAATCGTTGATGAAGAGCTTGATCGTCCTGCTCAACTAAACAAACTTAAAATGAAAATTGTAGCCGATATGTTACCTGAACCAATAGAAGAGGCTCCTGCTGTTTTCTATTACAGAGCAAGGGAATATACGGCTCCGGATTATAAAGACCAGAAGCAGCCATCAGTCCGTAATGATTTCCGTTCTACTATTTTCTGGAAAGGTGATGTTGAGCTGAAGAACAACGGAACCGCAACAGTTGAGTTTTACACCAGTGATGCTGTAACTTCATTCAGAGCCATTGCCGAAGGATTTGCAGTTGATGGAGGGATTGGCAGAGCTGAACACGTTTTCTATTCAGAAATTCCTTTTAATATCAGTGCTAAAGTCCCGCCAGCTCTTATTACCGGTGATACACTGGATCTGCCGGTATTATTAAAAAATACTACTACTGGAGATCTTGATGGCATTCTGTCAATTAATGTCCCGTCTTCATTGAAGCTTCTCAATTCAATTGATTCCAATCAAACAGTAAAAGCTAAAAGTACACGGAATATCCATTTAAAATTTCTGGTGGAATCGGTTAGGGATTCCGCGAAACTATCTGTGTCCTTTAATGCAAATGGAGTATCCGATGCTGTTGAATTCCCTTTAAAGATAATTCCCCAGGGTTTTCCGGTAGACCTCTCTTTCTCAGGCAGTGAATTGAAAAGTAACTATTCGGTAAAGATTGAAAACTCTGTAAAGAATTCGATTCAAGCCTCATTCAGGGCATATCCTTCTGTGGTTTCTGATCTGTTAACTGGAATTGAATCGATACTGCAGGAGCCCTACGGATGTTTCGAGCAGACATCGATGACCAGCTATCCAAACGCCCTGGTATTGTCTTATCTGAGAGCTAACGGTGATGCAGATCCGAAAATAGTAAACCAGGCTGAAACTTTACTTGAAAAAGGCTACAAAAAGCTGGTAACCTTTGAGACAGAAGAAAAAGGATTCGAATGGTTTGGCAGTGCACCAGGCCATGAAGCTCTCACCGCTTATGGACTGATGCAGTTTAATGACATGAATAAGATCAGTAAAGTTGTTGATAACTCGATGGTAGAGCGGACAGCAGCCTGGCTTATGAGCAGACGTGATGGTAAAGGTGGTTTCCTTCGTAACCCACAGGCATTGGATTCCTATGGAAGAGCGGATGAGGATATCACTAATGCTTACATTGTGTATGCACTTGCCGAAGCTGGTAAAAGAGATATTCAGAATGAGCTCGATGAAGCCGTAAAAAGTGCTCATAAATCCGATGACCCTTATGTTCAGGCCCTGGTCGCTAACGCCCTCTATTGTTTTCAGGATTTTAACCGGGGTGATGAACTTCTTGACAAGATCCTCAACAAACAAGAACCAGAAGGATTCTGGTGTGGTACTCGCCATTCCATCACACGCTCTGAAGGAATCTCATTGAAACTGGAGACTACTTCGCTTGTCTGCATGGCAATTATGAAAAGTAAGAAACCTGATCTGAATGCTTTAACAAAAGGGGTTAAATTCATAGTTGCATCCAGATCCGGAAACGGCGGATTCGGTGCTACTCAATCCACAATTCTTTGCCTGAAAGCACTTACCCAATATTCACTGTTTGCCCGCAGAACCGAATCGCCAGGTACCATTGTAATCTCAGTAAACAGTAAAGTTGTAGCCAGAAAAAAATATGAGGCTGGTGAGCGTGATGCTATTGTAATCGATTCTTTGGAAAGATTTCTTAAAGATGGAACCAGTGTGATAGGCGTTTCTTTTGAGGATACTAAAAATGCACTTCCATATTCACTCTCGGTCTCATATAATACCTGGCAACCATCCACTGCAGAACAGTGTAAAGTGAAACTGGAAACTGCCATCTCTGCAAATAAGATTAAAGTAGGTCAGACTGTGAGAATTTCAACGGTCCTTACCAATAAAACAAATACTGGTTTACCGATGACTGTAGCAGTACTTGGCCTTCCTGCAGGTGTCAGTGCGCAACCCTGGCAATTGAAAGAGTTGCAGGAGAAAAAAATTGTAGACTTTTACGAAGTAACTCCTTCAACAGTTATTTTTTACTTTCGGCAGATGAAACCTGAAGAAATACGGACAATTAACCTTGATTGCAAGGCAGAAGTTCCCGGCTTTTTTACAGCTCCTTCATCCAGAGCGTATTTGTACTATACCAATGAGTATAAGATTTGGAGTAGAATAAATCCGGTGAGAATAGAAATGTAGGGATTAATTATAAAGATAGAATATCGAAGTAAGAAAGAGAAAAAAATGGGGTGTAACGTCAAATACAGTCACGATTAATGCATGACAATTTCAATCTCCAATGACATAATATTTGTTTAATTTTCATCCACTTAAACAACATTAACTGATCTTATCGAGATCTTTCATGTGTGAATAATAAATTGCACTTTTCCGATAAAGGAATCTTAAATGTCAGTTTGGAGGTTGAACAGAGGTCTGTTAAAATGATCCTTACGCGGCAAAGTGCCTCATTAACTTATGAAGAGGGATTTTTGCCAAAAAGTGATATTGGAAAAATCACCTTGAGATCTCCCCTTTACCCCATCTCTGAACAAAGTCCTGATAAGCTAACCGAATACCTTTCTTAAAATCGGTGGTATGTTTCCATCCAAGATTATGAATCCTGGAACAATCAAGCAACTTTCTGGGAGTACCATCCGGTTTTGAAGAATCATAAACGATGTCTCCAGGATATCCTACAACCTCTTTAACTGTACTGGCCAGCTCAGCAATGCTGACTTCGATACCAGTACCTATATTGACTATTTCACCGCTGTCGTAGTTATTCATCAGAAAAATACAGGCATCGGCCAGATCTTCAGAATACAGAAATTCTCTTTTGGGAGTTCCTGTTCCCCATATCGTCACCGTCGGTGAATTATTAACCTTAGCCTCATGAAATCGACGAATCAAAGCTGGAAGTACATGGGAGTTCATGGGGTCGTAATTATCATTTGGTCCGAAAAGATTAGTGGGCATGACACTTATGTAATTGGTACCATATTGCTTATTATAGCTCTGGCACATAATGATACCTGCAATCTTTGCCAGTGCATAAGCCTTGTTAGTGGGTTCCAGTTCACCAGTAAGAAGATACTCCTCTTTCATCGGTTGGGGAGCAAACTTGGGATATATACAGGAAGAACCCAGAAAGCAGAGTTTTTTAACATTATTCAGGTAGGATGAGTTCACGATGTTATTCTGTATTTGAAGATTGGAGTAGGCAAATTCCGCAGGATAGGTGTTATTGGCATAAATCCCACCTACCTTGGCTGCTGCCAGAAAAACATAATCCGGTCTCTCTTTTCTAAAAAACTCCTCTACCGCCTGCTGATTTTCTAGATCCAGTTCGGAGTGAGTTCTGGTGATAAGATTTGAATATCCTTTTTCCCTGAGTCGCTTTGCAAGCGCAGATCCTACCAGGCCTCTATGGCCAGCAACGTAAATTTTAGCTGATAATTCCATTAAAAAATCTTTTGGTATAGAGAAAGCGGGACACTCTTACCTATATTGTCCCTGTATGTTTATGCAAATAACCCTTAATTCAGGCTTCTATGAACAGGAAAATATAGTTTTTAAAGTCTGAGAAATCCAATTTTAAGCGGCTCAGAGATTAAGATCTAATTTAATGATGGAGGACCATGATAGAAAATACTTAGGTTTGATGAAAATAGCCTTTAAACCTAAAAACCGTAGCAGGTGACGATGAAGAACCGTAAGATATTGATGCAGAAAAGTTTGAAGTCCTTGAAGGTTTAGCTACTGGTGATAAGACCGAAAGGACTGAAAGCCTTTATGCGCAATAGATTACGTGTTATCCGCGTCAATCTACTGCGGTTTTTAGGTTAAATTAAGAATTCATTTCATTATTTCTATCCAGAAATCCGGCTCTCATTTACTTTGGTACTCGTGTTCCTTGCCTCTCTTATGTCCTTTGATGCATTTATAAAATTTCAGTAACCATTCGAGGTATTTATCCCGGTTGTGTGTTTGTAGTAATGCCGTAAATCTTTATAAACAAATAACCGGTAATTGGCACTAATTGTACAAAAGAAATCTATCCGGCTTTTGATGACGGATATTTTGGTGGAAAAATCTAATGAAGTAATTGTTGTGAACCAATAGCTGTATAATAAAAAGCAGTATAGACAGCCAGCAAAAGGTCTGACTGTCTTAAGAATGTAAATTTATATATGTTTTTTTGTTTTATCTGTTGATCATATAGAATGTCAGACCCACACCAGTAGAATAGGTGCTCATGATAAATTCAGGAGATAAAACCATCCCCAGGCCAATCTGCCCAAACACACTTAAAGCATCGTTGATATCGTAACGAAGGCCATAATTGCCACTTATTGCAAAACTGCTATTATCGCTGAATGCGAAATTAACCCCTGGACCCACATATTGCTGTAAACGACCCAAGTCTGAGAGATAGAAATTACCATTGACAGCCAGATCAAATTCATCTCTGGCTTCGCCGAATTCGAACCCCAGCTGGGGTTTAAGTTCGAAAAAATCGGAAAAACGAAAGTTTGCGCCGAAAAGCATCAGACCACCAGCTTGAAACTCCAATCCAAATTTAAACGGAAAAGCACTGGTGCAAAACAATCCAACTATTATCATGGAAAGAAAACATTTTTTCATGATACGTCAGCCCTCCTATCTTGATGATTAAAAAAAGATAATTTTTTTATCAACGGTCAGTTCCTGAAAAAAATCTGATACAAATAAAACCAAATTGTCTGATTAAGGTAAAATACAATAAAATCTGAATAAATGCGTTACCGAATTAACTGAACTTTTCATTACTGAATAATGGAGTACATCTAATCTAGCCCAAAGCCCAATTATTAAGCTCCCGAACGATTTCATGTTTTCCCAACTCCTATTCCTCTTTCGAGTTTCAGATTTTCCAATTTTCTTCACATTAACCCTTAATAAGGTATTCTTTTTAGTTCTTCAACAATTGCCGGTTCGATGTACTGAATGGTTTTTCCAGAGAGTGCTGCCAGATAATACATCCTGCAATACTTTTCCAGAATTTCAAGAAGAGAGAATGCTGTTTCCAGGTCTTTCCCGCATGTAAAACTCCCATGTCGATCGATAATTATTACATCGCTATCTGCACAAATTTCACTTACCACCTGTGCCCCTTCGGCTGTAGATGGTTTTGCGAACCGGGCCATCGATACGTTTTTTAAAAACATTGCAGCTTCAGAAAGGAAAACATTATCAAAGGGCTTGAGGCCCAGAACAGTCATCAGAACTGTGTAAACAGGATGGGCATGAATGATACATTTGATATCAGCTCTTTTTTTGTAGATTTCGCAATGGGTAAATCGTTCAGATGTAGCTTTTTTTGATCCTTCCACCTGATTACCATCGATATCAATTACTACCAAATCTTTAGTGGTAATAAAATCCTTTATCATTTTGGTGGGAGTGATAATTATGTTGTTATCTGGAAGACGGACGCTGATATTCCCTTCCGATGCTACTGTATAGCCGCGTAACTGTACAAGTTTAGTATAATCAACTATCTGCTTTTTCAATTGCTTTATCTCCATCTGAAATCCTCCGTTTATCACTTTTAACTAAATACCCGAATTGAAGGCTGTTAACCTAATTTCCGTAGTTGGGTTGGATGCAGCCACGTATCATATTGAATTGATAAGACTTAATGGTGTTGAATTCTTTATCGACAAAGTGATAATTCGAAACACACCGGCAATGGATTTCCGATTATTATCGGGACGCGAATACGCCACATCCAACTGTGGAATTTAGGTTTAAGTTCTAAAAGATAATCCATGGAATTTGTTGGAAACAAACTCAGGTCTTTACCCACCGATCAGAAAAAGAGTGTAGAATCTCTGGACTTATATTTGGAACCAATCTCCTGGTATCAAAAATACAGTTATCACTGAGATTTGTACTTTGCAAACTCATTTTCTTTCAATTATAAGTCCCGCAATAGGGGTGGATGTAGTCACGTATCATATTGAGCTGATATGACTCTCAGGTTTTAAGGCTTTATCGGTCAAGTTACTAAAGTCGAAACACCTTAAATGGCTTACCGATTATTATCTGTAATCGAATGCGCCACATCCAACTACGAAATTCAGATTAAAGCCACAATATTACCTTGAATATCAAAATCATGAGTAGCTTGTCTTTTAGATACTGGCTTGGGCGAACTTGAGTTTGGAGTCTTAGATGAATTAAAAGGAGAATAAAGAAAACGCCAGAAGTGAATCCGGCGTTTTCTGAAAACATCAATTCTAGAAAGCAAAGAATTTTGCAGTACTGGTTTTCCCACCATTTACTGCTCTCAGCAGAAGCAGACCGGAATAAGAAGTCTGTTTCTGAAAAGTAATCTCACTGCTGCCCTGAGGTATTTCTCTGGATTCCAGAATCCGACCACTGGCAGTCAACAGCTCGATGCGTCCAGCCTCCCGTGAGGGAAGTGTAACTCTGTAACCATTTACATTTCTATCTACTCTGAGTCTGTTGGCTTTACCCACATTTTTATTGCTGGCTGTTTCCTTTACTGAAACTGGTTTTTCCCAATTTACAACTAAAGTGGCCCAGCCTCTACCGGGAATAGTAAACTGATATTTTTTGCCGCTGACCGATACTATGGTCTGAGCATCGTTATTATTGGAGTTAAAGGCAGCAGTTACGATACTACCATTTGGATTAAGGAAAGAAAGAGCATCACCACCTTGGGTCCCCAAAAAAATAGCCCCGGTATCTACATACTGCGCTAGGTGGCGGAAGACATAATAGGCTGGGGTTACATTCAGAGTCTTTTTATCCCGATCAACCGCCAGAAGAGCATTCTGTGGCCATTTTCTCTGAGTATCCAGATTAAAACCTTTGGTATCAAGTACCATGTTCCAAGCATTGTAGGAATGTACACCTTCTCTTATCCAATCCTTTAATTCATCCCAGGATTCTTCACCATAAGCATGGTTGTTGGGTGCCATACTTGCCAGAAAATTATTGCGATTAGCATCTTCCACACTGTTTGCCTTTGCATTGAGCCAAGGGTAGTTACCACATTTGTGCTCCGAATTCAGCACTATATAATCGCCAGCACTAAGAATATTTTTAACATATTTTCTGCAGTTCCACTGTAAACCAACAGCCTTAATCTTACTACCAGCTTTATCTCTGGCACTGTTCCAGTAATCAAGGGCGTAATTATCATTAGAGAGTGTACCAAACCATACTTCAACCTTCGGATCTAATTTTTCAATTTCTGGAACGAAATAATTTTTTACAAAGTCGCCGAGAAATTCACCACTACCTGCAGCATTACCATTAGGCAATGCATATTTGCCCCAACCACATGATGGATAACCTTGGGTATAGCCTGGTTCATTCTGAGGACAAATAGCATGAATCCGAATGCCTATACTATTATATTTTTCACAAAATTTAGCAAGATATAAGGCATTAGCTTGAAGGTATTTTGGCTCATTACGCATTTCACCGCCATCATAATCATTGTTTTTTTTCATCCATTTGGGTGGGCTCCATGGGCTGGCCCAAAAGCGCATATCCGGCTTAATCTCTAAAGCAGCTTTTATGTAGGGGATTAAATATTTTTCATCGCGTTCGATAGTAAAATTTTTCATTTCAAAATCATCGGGAGTTTCATTCAAAGAATAACGTTCAAGAGCGTAATCACTGGCCCCAACCGGAATTCGTCCCCAGGTGAATCCGATTCCGTCATTTACATCAAACAGTAACCGTAAGGCCCTGTTTTTTTCACTCTCACTAAGAACGTTGAGAGCATCCCAACCTGCCTCATTGAAAGTTCCTCCAAACCCTCTCCATTTCTGTTTTTTCTGATTCTCATCAACTGTGATGGTAGCGTTACCAGTTACTTCGGTAAATGTTCCGGTTTTCCAGTAGTTATTCTTTCCGGAGGTGATCAAAAAAGTACTGTCACCCGCTTGTGCACCGCTCATCGCCAGGGATAAAGCGAGAGAAATGGCCGAAATAGATACTTTGTTCATACCCTGCTCTCTTTCAAAGGTTTATCGGGATAATTGATATTTATATAATAGTATAAGAAATAAATTACATGTTTAGTATGAAAGATAAAATAATTATGAAATACAACTGCTCCAACGAAAAGAATTATAAAAATAAGCAGTCTGCCTTTGTTTATAAAGCACCAGAATCGAATACATCCTCTGAACTGAACCAGCAATTGGATTCAATGGTCATTATTGAGGATTCTGCAGCATCAAATCCCTGAGATTTGTCCTTTTTTACCAATCTTCATGAAACTTTGTTTTGGTATCGAAACAGCTCTACTTCGACAATAATAGTCAATTCAGTCAATCTATTCTTCACTGTTGCTGCCATTTTGCTGGTGACAAGATTGGGAGAAAGCCTCTGATGACTTTTGGAGCATTGGGCATGGCAATAAGCATGGCGGCTCTTGGATTCACCTTTTATTTACAGGCCAGCAGTATTCTGACGCTGTTATTTATTCTTTCATTTATAGCAAGTTTTGCTGAAAAAAAGGGGACTATTCTGGATTAGTAAGACAGCCAATAAGATCCTTTTACCATAAGAAACCCAAAATCCTCTCCCAATGAATCGGTTTAACTACAAGCCGCCAGAATTAGTTCTTCTCCCGGTACCTCCTCTTTTCTGCTTTCCTTGAAGATGAGATTTATTACAGGAAAGAAAAATGTTAATATCTGATAACGAAATCAGTGATGCACTATGCCACCTTTTTAACCTTGTAGAGTGACTTAATCATTTTACCAGTCCATTTTTGCTTGTACTGTTCTTTTATAAAATCCAGTTCGCGATCATTCAAAATGAAAATTTATCCATTTATTCCGTAATCTTTTTAAGAAATATCCCATCACAACATTTTATGACCCTAATAAAGGTCATTCAGAGATCGAAAAACCAAAGGTGGATAATTATGTACAATTCAATTCTTCATAAACACTTTCTTTCAGTATCTTTTTTATTGCTCATTATTATCCCGGCAGCGTTTGCCAAAACGAATTCTGATAACAATGATAACCGTAATGGTAACATAATCTGGCAGAGTGAGACCATCGATGCAATAGTCACTAATATCGACCGCAATAACAGAGAAATGACTCTAAAGGGTGAAGAAGGTAATGTCTTTACAATTACTGTTGATAAAAATGTGGATCTTTCACTGATAGATAACGGTGATGAGGTTAATGTGGAATTGTATAGATCCCTGGCCACCGACTTTCATCAACCGACTCAACAGGAATTGGAAAATCCTCTGGTTATTACAGATCAGACAATAGAAGCTCCTAAGGGGACCGAGCCTGTTTCAGGAGAATTGAGACAGATCCGTGCGGTTATTAAGATTATAGATATTGATAAAGAAGATCAGATTGTAACCGTAATGGGGCCCCAGGGTAATGAATTTGAACTTTTTGTTTCTGATCCTTCAAAGCTGAATGATTTAAAAGAGGGCGAATCCATGACTGTAACCTATTCGGAAGCTCTGGCTGTATCTGTTAAAAAAGATCGGAACAATAATGCTTCATAGCTTTAACCTGAATCGTACGAATTAGGTTACACTTAGATTTGCTCAGTAATTAACAGTTTTAAAGTATACTGGTTATGAAAATTTTTTCCGGGGCAAGTAAATTGGATTCCGTCAATAATGAAGTATTGCGGAATCCCTTCTGATATTTTCAGTATTGAAAAGTAAATGATCCTTCCTTTAGAGTTGATCCCACCGGATGAAATATTTCATTATCAGTATCATCATGAATCTGGCACCACACAATAATGGTCTTGATTGACTTATCGGTAGGTGGCTGAAATTTTGAGACAGACTGCAGATTACAATAGTTTTTATTACTATTGATATCGAAACTTTTGGTGTCTCTTCCGCTGGTTTTCATAAAACGGTTCGTAGAGATGTCTCTTGTTTCCTGATCATTTTGACGAAAGAACCATATTCTGGTTAATTTTTCCAGATGCAAAGAACCCGATGGACCCGAAAGGTCAAATAGAGATTGGAATGTATCAGGATGATTATGAAAAACTACCAAAAAATAAGAATGGTCCTCCTTAACAGGTACTATATTGCTTGAACCGTTTCCCCTATCAATACGTATAAACTGGTGATTATTCTCGGCAGGATTGTAAGAATCTTTTTCTCCTTTTACAATATAAACTCCCATAGAATCGATTATGGGGTTATGATTGATAAAAATGGGAATTTGCGGTATTTTACTGAATCTGGTATGGTAACGTATAGAATAATCGCTCTGTATACTGATTTCATCCTTGACATCAGCAAAGAACCTTATTTTTGCAGTGAAAATTTGGCTGAATAGCGGCATTATTGAAGAAAGCTTCTCAATGGGAATCTCCAGACTGGCAGCAATAGTACTATACATTTGAGGAGACAGGGTAAGAAGGTTTATCATATCGATAAGTTGCCTCTTATCGAGCCTGCTTATCTCCGGAGTAAGAGAATCAAGTATAGACATTGGCAGCAATTCAGTCCAGTTATTGGAAATCTGACCACTGGTTTTAAATAGATCTGGTGGAACTACAAACTTAAAAGATATGCAGGTGGTATTGTCGGAAAAATAATCCTGTTTGGGAGTTTCCTCCAGAGGTCTGATGTCAAAAGCGGTGTCAGTGCCGTATTTGTTACCCACAACATTAGTGGAAAATCTCCAGGATACATCTGTGAGATCAATTTTTTTCCCTGTAAAAACGGCCTTTATTTCTACGGTGTCTCCAGGTGATGCTTCCGCTGGTTCATAAATAAAGTCCAGCAGTCTTACCACATCACTGTCTATCCGTTCAAAACTGGTAGGAAACTCTGTACAGGTAAATACCAGAACAGCAGGAAAAAAACAGAAAAAAAATAATATTTTTCTCATTATTATACTCTCCCCTAAAATTCTGCTTTAAAGCCGGTTCCCAGCATGGGGAACATGCTGATATCGATCTTGTCAGTATAATTGTAATTGTAAATATTAAACTCAGGGCTTTTGTAAAAAAGCCAGCTTAGATTTTGCAAATCAATATAGAAAGAAAAAATCCAGTTTTTATAAATTATTTTTTTATCAACCCTGATATCCAGTTGAAAGAAAGGGTTCATTCTTTTGGAATTCTTCTCTCCGGTTATTGGACTGTAATAGGCGTAGTCTTCCACATACCTAGCACCAGTTACAGGTGTGACTGGTTTACCTGTAACATAGCGTAGGCGAAATCCCAGATCCCACTGTCTTCTCAAATGCCAGCTTCCCAGGACCTGAAGATGATTGGTTTCATCTTCATCGTAAAGAAGCCATTTATGCGAGTTACGATCGTAACGTTGTGTTCTGGATAGTGTATAGGCGATCCATCCGAAGAACCTTTCAGTTTGCAGGTGACGCAGCATTATTTCAATTCCATACATTCTGCCCCTTCCCCGGTCATACACAAGAGCCTGTTTTTCTCCGGTAAGGTTGATATCCTGGCTGTTGGCAAAGTCAGGTATATCCCATTGATTATTAAAGTAAAATTGAACATCAGAATTAATTACATCAGAGATTCTCCATTCGTGCCCAGCCACAAAATGAGCGGCTTTTGTGGTAGCAAGAAGAGGATTACCCCAAACCTTATGAATTGCCTGGCCAACGGGTTTTGGAGACTGGTTGTAGTTACCGATAGCAGCCTTTACAATATGCTCATCGTTAATCTGATATCTTGAGGATAACCTCAAAGAGGGATCTCCTGAGATTCCTCTTGAATTATTAAAGTTGCTGTAATTCCAGAACTCAGGTACAATCGAACCATCATGTACCAGTTCAGAATAATAATCATATCTAATTCCGGGTATAAGGAGAAGCTTTTTGAATGGTTTCCATTCGAGATTGAGGTATGCTCCGATTTCTCCTAAAAACCAATCTTTATCTTTTGATTTTTCAATTTTACCGGATCCATCCTGTATTGCCAGATCTATATCCCAGGTACCTAATTCAATGTCCAGCCCTGTGATCAAGGACAGTCTGTCATTAAATCGTAACGTCAATTGATCTCTGATATAGTGGTTAAACCCATCACTTGTGGATTTGAAAAAACCAAACGGAGTCCATCTGCTGTAAATGTCGGAAATTGCATATCTTGCACTATTACTGATTTTATCATTTATTTTAAGATCCCATCCTGCCATTGCCAAATGTGTAGTTATGTTCATGCCGAAACGATCCTGTGCATCTGAAATCTCATCGCTTCCTTCATTCATTTCAGGAACGATCAAAGCAAGGCTGTCTCTGTTGCCAAACAAGGTAATGAAAAGATGGTTGTTTTTAGAAAAGTTAATATCTGTTCTAAGCAGATAATCCCAATAAAAAGTAGACATGGTAAAAGGGAATTTATCTTCGAATTTTTTGGTAATGAATTCTGCGATTTCTCCTATAAAGCTTCTTCTGGCAGAAGCCAGTAAAGATATTTTTTTAGTTAACGGGCCTTCCACCAAAAAGGATGCATCGATATCGCTTATATCTAAAACACCATGCCATCGGTCGTTTGCAGCCTTTTTTCCTTTGATCTCTATCACTCCAGCGATACCACCTCCATAGCGTGTCCCAAAACCACCGGGTAGGAAATCTATTGATTCAAGCGCTTCTGAATTGTATGTGGATTTAATTCCTCCATAATGGTAAAGAAGAGGTATAGTGACACCATCCAGGTAGAATCTTGAATCCCAGGTTGGAGCTCCACGAACCACTACCTCACCCGAAGATATACTTGGCCTGGCCACTCCAGGCATAGTTTGTACCACTTTAATGGCATCACCACCCAATCCAGGAATTTTTTTGATTTCCCGTAGTGTCAATTGACGTCTACTTACTTCCTTTTCTTCTGCTTTTCCATAAACCACTATTTCATAATCATTATAATTGAGTTTTACTATATAATATTTGACTTCCAATTGCTCATTCGGAGCGATCCACTCTGTGGTTTCGAAATTTTGGTATCCCATAGCTATTACCTGAATTTTTACAGAGCAGGATGGAAGCGAAAAGAATCTGAACCTTCCCAGGGAGTCGGTTGTAGCAGTCAGATGGTTTTCTTCCAGATTCTGTTCTGGGAAAGAGCCAATTCTGGAAAGGTATTTGTCAACTGGCAGAGGCAATGAAGAATCCTGAATAATATCAGGAAAGGTCAATATAATTGTAGCATCTGTCAGAGGTTGACGAGTCCCTTTTTCCAGAAGTACACCTGTGAAATTCATAATCTCAGGAATCGAGTCCACTGCATCTTCAAGGGTAAAATGATACTCATACTGAAGCAGTACTGCAACGCTGTCTTTTCCAGCCAGGGCTGGAGTAAATTTAAACTTCTGGGCTGCTCTTAATGCATTAGTATCAAGAACAGGATGAATTCCTTTTACTATAGTTACACTGTCCACATTTCCGGATTCATTCACCATCAAATCCAGAATGACGGAGCCGCTGATGCCTTCCTTAACAAGGTAAGCTGGATAATCAGCCTTTACGAAATCAATTAATTGAGGCATGACAGAAATTGATTCACCCGAATCGATTACCATTGTATCTGCATTTGAATCGATAGTGTCAGTTATCTCCAGAGTAATTGCAGTATCCTGCTCCAAAAGCTGGTCTGGAGTCTGAGAGAATGTAATGAGGGTGATTAAAAAAATCATCCCTGCACTGTAAAAGCATCCCTTCATTGGTAATCCTTTCCTTTTGCTGCCATCTGCAAGACTCCAAATGAACAAAGATCAGAGGAAGTCTATATAACTTAGCATAGTGGTTTGGCTGGAGAATTCTCCACAATTTATCTGCTACTGATTTGAAAATGGGTTTAATATTTTAAACCAATCAACTGTTTTATGGGCTTGCTCCAGTTGAATTCTTTAGTTGATCATATAGCGTTTTTGATGCCCAAGGGCAATCCCTTTGTGACTATGGCAATTACAGCCAAAATAACCCATGCCAAAAAACTGAAACAGGCAAAAATGGAAAGATCACTGATGAAGATGTGAAAAGCTGATGAGTAGACGTTAATAGTCAAAAAACATGCATCACCTTCTATGAAATTCAGATAAGGGTAACCAATACTGTATTGGGAGCTGTTTTAGCATTAGATTTCTGAAAAACTGTATCAAGGCAATCAGTGCTGTGAGGAAGGCTATCCCTATGATCCAAACAGAGTAACCACTTATCAACATTTCTGGGAGACATAAGTATCGTTATTAGATTGCAATGTTACTTTTATCATTCAAATCATAACATCTCATTTTTAAAGAAATTTTTTGTTATGATTATCTAACAACAGCAACATTCTTCTGATACCGTGATTTGTAAAACTGGTGATGCATTTTACCAAATTTAAACTTCTTTACAATACAACTACACTTTATGATAAAAAAAGATATACTTTCGTCCTGTCCTTTTGCAGCCCCGAAACATTCGGGACTGTTATAGAGAGTCAAGGGGTAGATATAGACCATTTCATCTGATAGTTTCAGCTTAATATTCTTATTTCCTGATCAAAGGTTCCAGCATATAATCTGGGACATTCGCTGCTACTGAAGCATCCAGAACAAAGTTTTCAAATTTATCTAACTGGTCATTGTTAGCCAAGTGATACTTACAAAACACTGAAACATGAGGTACCAGAAGTTTTTGTTGCCCCCTGTTTTCCGATAAATATGACTGGATTGCTTTTTCAGCTATTATCTGTGATATTTTTATTTCTTCATTAAATGTACCTTTAACCGTGTATTTATTGTTGGCAAACTGCTGTAGTCTGGTTGCAGTTGATGAAAACCTGACCATTCTTTTAAGTGGAACTGGTTTGAGTTCGGGGTTGCATATCTCAAATCCTGCGAGTTCCTCATCTCCGGTAAAAGTGATTTTAACATAGGAAGTATTGTCAATAATATGATAACCGTTTACTTTTCTGGTAAAGCGATAAGTCTGAGTAAGCAGACGTTCGACCGGATCGGATTGGGTTTTAATCCAATCTGATTCTATATTAGCAAAAACAAAACGTTTGCTTTCATTTCCAAGCAATTGCTGCAATTTTTGAACTGCTTTAAATTTCAGCTTTGCATTGGCGGAAGCTGATTCATTTTTCATGACTTTGAGATATGGTGAGTTATAATAAAAAATTCCCTTGTTCTGATCATATCCGGTGAATCTTCTTAGACTATCCGGAACACCTGCAGCTGTAGAGAGTTGAACAATTTCATTACCGTTTCTGGCAGGAATAATTACCTCATACAATACAGGACGGGTACTGACCTGTGAAGTATCAAGCAGCGCTGCATCAGCGACATTAGAATCACCATAAGTAGACATAGTTGATGTTTTTGAAAGAAATGTTTTTACCGATTCATTCAAAACCAGTTCTGAAGAATTGACCCAACCACTTAAGAGCATAGTTATAAGTAAAATATGATATTTATAATTATTCATGATAATCTCCCGTTAATATATTCATTTTAGTATTGAGGAGTCCCTACAGTTGCCCACACAAGATAACGCATTCCTGATGGCGCTGGCGCATCGGTGGCATCCTGCCATAATTCTTGGATATACATGTACTCAGGAGCTGCTGTCGCCGGTTGCAGTCCTCTATACCTACCTTTCTCATAAATATATTTTATCTGAGCATTTTTCCAGGCATTATGGATGGTATTGTTCTGATACACCCACCGGTTCCAGAATTCTATGGACATCGAATCAAAGTAGTTTGCATGATCGTATGTTATTGCTCTGTGTCCCTGTATTGTATGTACACCGACAAAGCAATTCCCCCATCTATCGAATTCATTCATTCCGGTGCTACAACTTCTATCCATCGAATCTGCCACAAACCAATTGCATGCTGCAGCCTGGACCCACTTCAGATATCCGTTTCCACCAAAGCGTATATCAGCATAGTTTGTAATCTGATAGGCAGGATCACAGCCCAGGTATGGTCCTGTCGCACACCCATGACCTGCATAAAAAAGAAAGTCTACATAATTTACCTCCGCATAAACACCTGACCAGCGGTTAGGAGTGCATAGTGTGTCTTGTCTATTGTAGACATGTCTTACATTACAGGGCAAACCGGCAGAATTGACCGCATTGGAAAAGCCAATGGCATCAGCGTGTGCAGAACCAAGATTTGTGAAATCACTGCACCCGGTCAAACTGTAAATTTCAATACTATAAGTAGCATACCACATATATGGCGGTATAGTGAAGGAAGAACAGGCTATAATCATTATTAAAAGCCCGGAACGCATGAGATTGCTGTAAATTGACCCCATAAACACCCCTCTTATAAATGGATCCCTGATGAGTATTTGGTACAGGAATATTTTACTTTAACTTAACACTATTCTAAAAATAACAACAGAAAATTGTCAATAATTGGGGCAAAAAAAGTGTTGCCAAAAAAAGGCAACATTTTTGATTTTATTTTATTCAATTGATTTAACTGATAGTAACGCACAAAATTAAGTGTCGTTTTTTGCGAAATGAGTGGTCCATTTTTTCTGATTTATTGATCATTATCTTTCCTATTCATATATTATAGGTCCTGGAGGAATTTAAATGCCCAATATTTACGGCTATATCGATTACAGAAGATATCTGATGGATTATATAAAAGAGAAGAAAGATAATAATCCCAGATTCTCCTGTCGCCTGTTTTCTTCCCGTATAGGGATTTGTGCTGCTACGCTGGCCAGAATTTTAAGTGGTGAAAGAAATATCAGCAGAAAACTGCTGCCAATTTTTATTACTGAATTGGATCTTCGTGAAAAATCTGCAGAATATTTCTCTCTTATGGTTCAATTGACCGTTGAAAAAAACCCCGAAAACAAAAATGTGCTTTTCCAGAAGATGCTGGACTTAAGAAGTGAAAGGATGAGAAAAGTAAATCCAATTCACTATTCTCTGTTTGAGAAATGGTATCTGATTGCTCTCCGTGAGATTATAGATATCAAGGGGAAAATCGACAATGTCTGCTCGATTTCGCAATCTTTGAGACCACCAATTCCGGTTAAAGAGGCAGAAAATGCCATAAAGATTCTTAAGAACTTAGATATTATCTATGAAGATAATGAAAAATGTTTTCATGCCACTGAAAAGCTTCTGACTACTGGTGAAAAGTGGGAACATATAGCTATTCAAAAATATCAGAGTGAAATGATTAAGCTTGCAAATCATGCATTAATTAACTATTCTAAATATGAAAGGGATATCTCCACTGTAACAGTAGGATTATCTGTAGATGATCTTATAAAAGTTAAAGAGATATTAAGAAGGACCAGGCAAGAGATTTTGGCTATAGCTGAAGATTCAAATAGAAGAGATTATGTTTATCAACTTAATATGCAGTTATTTCCAGTCAGTAATTGCCTGAGAGAGGCGGGAAATAATGATTAATAAAGGTATTGGTGCTATTCATTTCCTTTTTTTTCTTCTCTTTCCAGTTTTGATTTTCTGCTTTTGCGGCGTAAATACTGCAGGGGGATTTGAAACCACCAATGGAGTAAGAGTGACAGTGTGTGCTGACAGTCTCAGTGGAAAAGCCATTCCAGGTTCACAGATCATCCTCTGTGATACTTCGTTTATTTCCCCTAAAATAAGTGCAACAAGTTTTCTTGATACCATATATGCTGATCAGAATGGAGATTTCAACTTTTGTTCTCTAAAAAATAACAGATATAATCTTGTAGCCAGAAGCGAAGATTTTAAAAAGGGAGCTGTGATTACCAATATAGATATCGATAAATTAAACCTTCTGGAGCGTTCCGAATATGCTAAGTATCTTAGCCTTGGATCAATTTCCGGAGAATTAGTTTTTGATACTACAACTGGACATCCCTGTATTGTTTATATCAAAGGAATGGCAATATTTGATAGTACGTATACTGGTAATTATCGATTATCCAATGTTCCGCCTGGAAATTTTAGAATACATGCTTATCAGAAAATAAGTAGAGGTGTGCAAACATTCATTTATTATGCATTTAGAGATAATATAGTGCTGAAAGAATCCGGTAATGAAACTGGGGTTAATATGGTTCTGGAATTAACTGAGTAATCAAATCCTTAGTGAGACTAACATGGATTCATTTATTTAATTTAATATACAGGATGATCTTCTTTTTCGGAATAAATCAAACTGTCACAGTACTTAAACCAATGAACCAGTCGACCTTACAAGATGTCTTAGCCATTTTTATCTTCTTTTCTGTCTATTATTATTTTAAAATGATATCAATAAAACTAATATGCTCAAATATCCATGACGATAGGTTCCAATGATCTCATAATTTTCAGATAATGACAGGTAACAATTCATAATTGTATTTCGCAATAGTTTTTTGATATAAACTATTTAATTTTATTTAACATATTTTAATTATTTCTGATAGTTTTGCCATACATTGATTTATTGACTTACAAATAATGGGATATGTTACTACAGGACGTTCTAAGATAATTAACTTACATCCTGATTTCCCGCAGGCTTCTATTTTTGATTGTAAGCCGCCACGATCACCTGATTCTTTGGCAATCATTACTTTTGCATTATAATGCCTGATGCAATATAAATCGAATTCCAGATCAAAAGGGCCCTGCATTGCAATAATCTTTGAAGGGTGAATTTTCATTTCTTCACATATATTAATTGAACTGCTTGTTGGAAGTATGCGTACGACCAACTTTTTTTTATGGTCACCAAGCAGTTTGCATATTTCAGGAATCTTTCGGATTCCCAATACAGAAAGTATCACGCCATTATATTTTAATGCTTCTGACACCGCACTGTAAATATCTTTAACACATTGTACACATGAGTATTGCCTGAGATTTTCAATCGATTCCCTCTCCAAACGAATATAATGAATATTGAATTTTAGTGCAACATTAATTGCTAAATTTGATATCTCTACTGCAAAGGGATGTGTTGCATCCAAAACACATTTGATCCCTGCACTTTTAACAAGCGATTCGAAGGTTTCAGGTGTAAGTATTTTGGTAATTCTATTGACAGTTTCTGGTAAACCACCAATCAAATCAGTTGTAGACACATAAATGACTCTATATTTAGCTTTGTTTAGTTCTATTGCCACATCGCGGGATTCAGATGTTCCGCCAAGTACAAGGATCATGATATGTACCCTCGTGGATTAATCATTTTTTTCTTCCATGTATATGTTTGAGAGTTTCCAATTACTACAGTAGTTACCATTTCATGAATATATTCTGTAAAATCATCAAGCCGTTTTATTATAACAGATTGGTCATTTCTGCCGATATTTCGAACTATTCCTACAGGAGTATCGTTTTTACGATGTTCAAGAAATATCTGCTGAACATGCTTAATCAACTGCTTTCTTTTTCTGCTGACCGGATTGTATAGAACTGTAACGAAATCCCCTGATGCCGCACTATAAGCTCTTTTAATAATCGTTTGTTTGGGAATTAGTAAATCACTTAAACTTAATACGCAGTAGTCGCAGGATAGAGGCGCCCCTAGAAGTGCAGCAGCTGAATTCGCTGCTGTAATCCCGGAATAAACACGTACATCTATATCCAGATTCTTATTACTACAGATCTCAAGTGTCAGCCCGGCCATTCCATATACACCTGGATCTCCGCTTGATATCAGTGCTACATTAAATCCTTTTTTAACATAGAAAATAGCCTTTTCTACCCTTTCAACTTCGTCGTGCATACCGGATGATTCAACTCTTTTATTTTTAATTAAATCATGTACCAGCGCTAAATAAGTTTTATATCCGATAATGATATCTGAATTTATTATTGCATCATTACATTTTACTGTACGCATTTCAGGATCACCGGGACCAATCCCTACCACTCGCAATATTCCCTGGCAAGTGCAACCGTTACATTCTGGCATACATACCTGTCTGTTATAAGTTTTGTTTTTGTCCCACCAAGAAGAGCACATGGTACAGCAACAGCTCCGATTCCAATGGTATCTTTCACAAACTGAGATTCTTTACAATTTATTTTTAATTCTCCGATCTGTTCACGACTAATTATCCTTAATGGTAATGAATACATTTTACAGAAATTAAGAAGACCTTCTTCTTTTTCTTTTATATCTACAGTACAAACAACTCTTATCTGATTAATGTTGCAATTCGCTGATGTTAATAGTTTGTGTACTGCGTTATCTATTGCCTCAACCGAAGTACCTTTTCGACAACCTATACCTGCAATCAATTTTTTAATTGATTCTGTTGAAGTTGTAATAATTGGTTCACAGTGAAGAGCTCTGGCAATATGATCTGAAAGTTCATTTGCTCCTCCTTCATGACCGGACAGTGTCGAAATTACCCATCTGCCACATATATCAACAGTTACAACAGCAGGATCACTATATTTACTCTTTAAAAAAGGAGCAATTGATCTTACGACAATACCAGATGGCATTATATATACCAAGCCTTCGTAGAGATCGTATATATTTTCTGTTAAGACCTGAATTCCAGCATCGAAAATTTTTACTATTGGTTTAATCGCATTATTTTCAGCAATTTGAGAAGGCACATACAAATCTGCATCTATACCAGATTTGATTATTCTCAAGGCCGTCAGGTATCCTTTAAATGAAAGTGTCAGAATAGCTGTTTTTTTAAGCTTTTTATTCTGCATCTGATGCACCTTCTCGAAATTGATGTGTAAATCCAGCATCATATAGTCTGGACAAATCCCCTTTTTCGGTAAGAAAGTCACCTACAAGAATTATAGAGGTTTTATGTATATGTTCTTTTTTAACCATTGAAGAAATGTTTTTTAAATCACTTTTCAATATTTTTTGATCAGGCCAACTGACCCTTGAAATTACAGCAACAGGTGTATCCTCAGGATAATGTGTTAGTAAACTTTCAACTATTTTTTCGATCATACCGACAGATAGAAAAATACACATACTTGTCCTTGATTGAGCCAATAACTCCAGACGTTCTCTTTTAGGCATGGGGGTTCTTCCTTCTAATCTTGTTAGAATTACAGTCTGCGAAACCCCTGGCAGAGTCAGTTCTTTTTTTAAAGCAGCAGCACATGCTGTAAAGCTACTGACCCCTGGAATAATTTCACATTCAATATTGTTATCCAGACAAAAAGAGATCTGCTCGCCTATTGCACCATATATCGATGGGTCACCAGTATGAAGACGTGCTACGTCTTTGTTGTTCAAAAACGCATACAAAAATATTTCACAAATTTGTTTTAGATCCATTTGTGCTGAATTAAATATTTCGGCATTAGAAGGAAGATCTTTTAAATGATCAGTACTTACTAAAGACCCTGCATAAATACAGATTTCTGCCTTTTTCAGAATATTAATACCACGCAAAGTAATAAGATCAGAAGCACCCGGGCCAGCTCCGATGAAGTATACTTTCATTAATAACTCTCCTCTGCAATTATTCGCTTATAAAAAAGCAATATTGATAGATAGCCGAGATCATCCGCACAATTTATAAGATCATTACCATAAATAATGGATTGATTTTCAAAGCCAGCTCTTGTTACAAGCATAGAATTATCGATTATTGATAGTTGTTTTAGCCGTTCTATAAGCTGGCGTAGTTTTTTCCCAATTTTCATTACAGAAACACAATCAAAAGAGTACCACCATTCTAAAGGTTTATTCATAACGGCGGAGCATGGTTGAATCGTCAGTGATTGCTCTGCCTGAACTAGTGACCTTCCACAGACAGCAGATGCCGCATTAACAGATGATACTCCTGGAATTATCTTGATAAAATATTCTGGTCTCATCTTTTTAACCAGATTTGCAATATAAGCGAATGTACTGTATAAGCCTGGATCACCAAGTGTAACAAAAACAACGCACATATTCTGGTCCATATAATTGCATATCTGTTCAGCATGCTTTTGCCAGATGATTTTTCTTTTTTTTATTTCCGGTGCCATACTGTATGGCATATCGATTATTTTTGAGTTATGTATGTATTGCTTTATAATCTCTTTTGCAATTGATTCTTCCTTATTTTTTGATCTTGGAACACAAATGATATCAGCATTGTTTAAGATATCAATCGCTTTTACAGTAATAAGACCAGGATCTCCAGGCCCAATACCAAGGCCCCAAAAAACAGCTTTACTCATACTTTTTCTTTTCGAATAATTATTAGTACTGTAAGAACTGCAGTACTGCTGCTGCAAAGTTCTTCATATTTATATTCCCGAAGTTCTTCATTTTTGTATGTTAAATTTTGACCCACAAAAAACTGATAATTTTTAGCTACTGATTTTTTTATTTTTCGGACAAGTTGCGCTGCATTGTTTTGTGGCGAAGTAAGAATTCCCAATTTATGATTTTCTGAAATATATAAACCCAAATCGTCAGGAAGTGACTTGTGAGCTGATAGAAGCCGGGCATCCTGCCAGGGTATACATAATCGATCAAAAGCATAGATTAAAGAGCAAATACCTGGTATCACGGTAATTTTATATTTTGCAAATTCTTTAATAATTAAAGATGTTAAACTGTAAAAACCAGGATCTCCTGAAACTAAAACTGCTATTTTTTTATCTTTATTATTTTTTATCGACTGTATCGTTCCTGTAACACTATCGTAGGCAATCGAATTCTTTCCGTTGCCAAATTCATTTAGAAGTCGTCTTGCACCAATCAAAAGATCAGCTTTCATAATAGCTTTTATAGCTGCAGGAGTTGCGTAGCTTTTCTTTCCAGGTCCACATCCGACTATCGTAATTGAAGGCATTTTTCCTTTTCCCATATTAATGCCTGTTTTCCGAATCCAATACAGTTGCCCGACATATCAGTTAAAACAACTCCTATTTGGGTGGTTTTTTTAGCATATCTTTTTAAGATGTTTTCAATTTTTGAAGCAAAATTATTAAAGAGAGATAAACGATAATCATGTGGAATACAGGTAATAATACCTTCTACAGTTAAAATATTTTTCAGATTATCATCTGTATTTTTATACCATGTCTGTCTGGAAACCTGTTCACGAAGCCATGGTAATGGGGAAATGGATTTTTGAGAATGAGTATTAAAGCATCCTAGAATGATTTTTAGCAGTTTACCAGGATGGCCAATTATTAGTATCTTATCAAATCTTAATACAGCCTGTCTTACCATATAACCAACATAATTGCTTATTTGAACAACTTGCTCTTCTCCGAGTATATAGCGTTGCCTGGCAGCTTTTTCACCTAAATTACCGGGTGTCATGACAATTAATGAATAATTCTGTGCTTTTGCCTGCTCTAAGAATAATATCAGGCTCTTTTTTACAGCGACATTAGAGAATGGTTTTACTTTGCCTGTGGTACCAATAATTGATATCCCACCAACTATACCAAGTTTGGGATTAAAAGTTTTTTTTGCTATTTCCAAACCCTGGGGAACAGAAATAACTACATGAACTCCTTTATGACATTCGAAATCATCTAGCAGATTCTCCAGTTCATGATGAATCATTTTACGTGGTACTGGATTAATTGCCCATTCTCCAACTGGTATTTGCAAACCTGGTTTGGTCACTTTACCAACGCCTTCTCCACCCTTAATAATTACACCTTTTCGTTTATTTAGTTTAGCTTCTGCGTATATCAATAATCCAGATGTAATATCCGGATCATCACCTCCATCTTTTTTTACTGCGCACTTTGCAAAGGCATTATCATACTTCTGATCGTAGATGGAAAATTCAGCATTTTCACCATTTGGAAGAGTAATTATTATAGAATTGACAGTTTTTTTTGATAGTAGCATCTTTAGAGCTGCTTTAGCTGCGGCAGTAGCACAGCTTCCCGTACTGTATCCGGTTCGAAGCCCATTCATAGGTAGTCTCCAAATGCGTTTAATGCAGCTGCAGCGATGTTGCTTCCGCCACGATTTCCACGAATAACTATATGTGGAATACCTGATCTTATAAGCTCCTCTTTAGATTCTGCTGCTCCAACAAATCCCACAGGGCAACCAATGATAAGCGCTGGTCGTATTTTTTCCCTTCCAGCTATTCTTAAACATTGAATCAGTGCAGTTGGTGCATTTCCAATAACTACAATAGATTTATCAAGTTTTTCTTTAAGGCACTCCATTCCTGCTGCTGAACGGGTAATACACAAATTAGAAGCTATAATAGCTGATTTTTCATGTGATATAGCACAAATAGTACGGTCTCTGTACAGTCTTCCCAATCCTGATGCTGCCATATTAACATCTGTAATTATTGGTACATTGGATTGAAGAGCATTCATTCCTTCTTTTACAGCGGTATCTGAAATAATCAGATCTTGTTCAAGTGAAAAATCTGCTGTGCTATGGATAATTCTCACTAATATCGCTTTTTCTACCAGCTTGTCGTTAAACCTGTTTATACGACTTTCTATAAATGAGAAACTTTTTTTCTGGATCTCATTTGCATCGCTATCAATGTATTTGCTATCTAATATTGTTTTTTTGAAAAATCCTGATTCGATAATATCTGCTATATTAGAAATCATATAGTCAGAATCAATTAATATACATTTCAGAATATTTCCCTTTTTATTCTCAATTCCAGAGAAAATTTCTTTAATTTGTTTTTTTATCACATCATATTCCTCACACCAGGGCACAATCATTACAAATATTTTATCAAATGAATTTTTAATGCACTGGTTAATATGTTCGAAGAAGGCAGATTTTTCTGTTAAATTTGGGAAAAAAAAGATATTATCAGTTTTAAATCTCAACTTCATAGCATTAAATATATGATGTTCAATTGTGGTTTGTTTGTTACCAATTATTACAAAGTTATTTTGAATCATAGCATTTTTCTTTTCATAGTATAGTTTTGCACTTTGTACAATTTGTAATAAAATTTTCTGGTATAGCAGGGTTTGATAAAAAATGAATATGAATATAACTGGCAAGTGTATTTAATTTAGACATTCCAGAATTTAGGGTCCTTTCATCTGATCGTGAAACTATGGAAAAGGGGATATTATATTTTTCAGGTTCAATACAATTAGAGTAATGAAATTCATGCCCCCGAAACGATAAGTTTTTTTCTCCGAGAACAGTATTGATAAGCTGTTTAACTTTACGATATCCTAGACATTTTCTTTTGTTTTCGTTCATCTCAAAATCTATATCGAAGATTCCACACATAGGCCATGCAAATTTATTTTTAATTAACATTCTGCCTAAATACATATAACCTCCGCACTCCGCATAAATGCATCCATAATTTATAGAAAACTCATAAATAGACATGCGCATTGAAGTGTTTTTTGAGAGTAGTTCAGCGTACTCTTCAGGATACCCCCCACCTATATAAAGCCCATTTATTCCAGAAGGTAGAGTTTTATTTTTAAGCGGAGAAAAGAATACCAGTTCGGCGCCATTTTTTTCGAGCAAGTCAAGATTTGCCTGATAATAGAAATGAAAAGCTTCATCTTTTGCAATCGCGATTTTACATATTCTATGATTTTTATAATAAGGTAATGATTTGAAACAAGCATTTGGCAAACATTTCATTGTTTTATATAAAAGCTCCAGATCGATATTTTTTTCAATTATCGACGAGATCTCATTGATTGTCTTTTCTGTTTTTAAATCGTCTGATGCAGCAATGAGCCCCAAATGGCGGTGATTTAGATTTAATTTAGCATTGCGAGGAATACAACCAAGAACTTGTATGTTAATATCAACTAAAGCTTCTCTGCAATATTTTTCATGTTTTGAACTGCTGGTATTGTTTAATATTATTCCTGCAATACTACATTTTTTATTGTATTGTTTAAAACCGTAAACAATTGGTGCAACGGATCCTGACAATCCTTCGCAATCAATTACCAATATGACAGGTAATTTGAGCATAATGGCCAGATCTGCAGTACTGCCATTTATTGTGCCCTCATAGCCGTCATACAATCCCATAGCTCCTTCAATAATTCCAATATCATTTCCGGATAGAGTTTCATGAAAATGAGATGTCAAAATATCTCTTTTGATCATCCATGTGTCTAAATTATAAGATGCTTTTCCAGCTGCAAATCCTTGCCATGTAACATCAAGGTAATCGGGACCATTTTTATAAGGCTGAACACGGTATCCTTGATTAACCAATGCTCTTATTAATCCTATAGTAATTACAGTTTTTCCACTTCCACTTGAAGGAGCAGCAATAATACAAGCTCTGGGATAAGCCTCTGTTATCACATTAGTTGACATACTGATTTTGTAAGTTTTTTTATCAATTTTACTTATTTAGTTTATCGATTGTTGATGTGGTAAAGCTTTTTACCTCATTATCCAAATGGTCAAGCCATATCGAACTAATACTGAAATCATCAAGTAAACCGGTTAATTTCGTTTTAACATCTATACCTATGCTATTTAATACTGATTTCCATGAATTTGGTTCTTCACTTGCCATATCATTTATTGCGTGATCACCGGCAATAGTCATAAATGGTAAAAGCCATGCTTTTTTTATGTATTTTCTTCTGCATTCATTTATAACGTCATCAAATTTCGGATGACCTTCCACAGTGCCAAAAATTGCATATTCATCAAGACTTCTTAGTACAGTTGCAAATGCAAGATAGATAAGATCTGATGTATGTTTTCTGCTTCCATGGCCCATAAATATAAGTGCCTCATCTTTTTTACGATCTTCAGAAATGATATTTAGTAAAGATTTTGCTGTACGCAACATGTCGTTATAGTTGGATAGCAGTGGTTTTCCGATCTTTATGCATAAATTGTAAATGTTTTTTAAACTAGAAACTTCATTTATGATTTTATGGTATTCTTCACCAGGGATTATATGCAATGACTGAATTACAATATTTTTATATCCAGAATTTGCTAGAATATTGAATGATTCAGAAACACTCTCAGTCTTTATACCTTTTGATGAAAGAATGTTACGAACAATTGTTGAGGTAAAAGCCATTCTGATTTCTGAATCAGGGTAACGATTTTTAACTTTGTTATAAAAATCGATGTAACTGTTACGTGCTTTTTCAACAGTGCTGCCAAATGTGGCAATTATGATTCCAACTTTTCTCATTTCAACTATTTAGTTTCTGTTCAAAATTGGTCGATTTCCACAAAAGTGTCTTTACATAAG
>CAYYNL010000034.1:0-31226 GCA_964472925.1 uncultured Fibrobacter sp.
TTTATGCGCAATAGATTACCTGTTATCCGCGTCAATCTACTGCGGTTTTTAGGATAATATAACCAAAACTAATCATTTGCACTTAGAAAAACTGCTCATGAGCATAGAGTCTTTTTCTCTGGATTATTATTGGCGAATTTAATTGTAAGGATATTAGTAGAGTACCAGGATATGATTAAATCGTATCCTGGAAAGAAGAATTATCAGTATGTATCGGTTAACACCTGGAAGAAAGCCTGAGGATGTTCACAACATGGGCATATTTTAGGTGCATCTGTACCTTGATGAACATAGCCACATTCACGGCAAATCCAGGTTACTGGCTGTGTTTTCTTGAAAACACTTGCTTTTTCAAGATTTTCAAGAAGCATTCTGTAGCGTTGCTCATGATGAGCTTCGGCTTTGGAGACCAGATTGAATTGAGTTGCAACCTGAGGGAAACCCTCCTCTTTTGCTATACGTGCAAACTCAGGATAAAGCACCGTGTATTCTTCATGTTCGCCATTAGCTGCGGCTTTTAGATTTTCTATAGTGGTGTCGATTTTTCCTGCTGGATAAGAGGCAGTTATTTCTACCATCCCGCCTTCCAGGAATCGGAAAAATCTTTTTGCGTGTTGTTTTTCCTGATCTGCAGTTTCCTGAAAAATAGCAGCTATCTGTTCATAGCCTTCTTTTTTTGCTACAGATGCAGCGTAAGTGTAACGATTACGAGCTTGTGATTCACCTGCGAATGCTTTTAAGAGGTTTTGCTCTGTTTTAGTTCCTTTAATGCTACCCATATATCTGTCTCCTTTAATATTGTATAGGATAAAATTTTTTTATTAAAACAACTTATAATCTTAAAACTGATTGTAGACCTGATTTCGCTTCGGTATTTAATTTATTATACAACTTACAATATCTTTTATGTCTCTTTAATAAGCACTTATTTTATGCAAAATATTTAATTCTAATTATAAGACAGGCTGTTATGGTCTGTTTTTTGCAGCCCACAACAACGCATAACCTAAAATATGGAGTAGCATTATGTATAAACTGGTACTGCTCAGACATGGTGAAAGCATTTGGAACAAAGAGAATCGTTTTACCGGGTGGACTGATGTGGATTTGTCCGAAAGAGGGATACAGGAAGCCAGGAAAGCTGGTATTATTCTAAAGGAAGAGAATTATACTTTCGATATGGCATTTACATCTGTATTAAAAAGAGCAATCAGAACCTTATGGATTGTTCTGGATTATATGGATCTGATGTGGATTCCGGTTCAGCGTTCATGGCGTCTTAACGAACGTCACTATGGTGCTTTACAGGGACTGAACAAGGCAGAAACTGCTCGTAAATATGGTGAGCAACAGGTTCATATCTGGCGAAGAAGCTATGATATCCGGCCTCCTGCATTAAGTAAGGATGATCCCAGATCTCCTGCATCAGATCCTCGTTATAGCGATCTTAGAGACAATGAGCTTCCCATGACTGAATGTCTCAAAGACACTGTAGAGAGGTTTCTTCCATACTGGCATGAAAGCATTGCACCAGTAATACTTTCCGGGAAAAAAGTTATAATAGCCGCACATGGTAACAGCTTAAGAGCTCTGGTAAAATATCTTGATAAAATTTCAGACGATGACATAGCCAGCTTAAACATTCCAACCGGTATTCCTCTGGTTTACGAACTTGATAATAAACTTAATGCTGTAAAGCATTATTACCTGGGGGATCCTGAAGAGATACGTAAAGCTGAGGAGGCAGTTAAGAAGCAGGGTAAAGCTCAGGGGTAGTGGACTTAAGACCGTCTCATAATTTTACGAATCATATCGGTGACCTGAACTCCAGTCAGTTCATAACAAATGAGTATCAGAAGAAATGATGGAACTGTGCTGATAAAGCATACTGTCAGATTTTTCAAAAGGAGATTCGGTATATTTATACCCAGGCTCCATTGTTTGATCAGATACACCATCGCACATCCCAGAGAAGTTATCAGAAGTATTTTGCCTATAGAAAAAACAAGCTTAGCCACAGTATTCCAACTGGCATATCTACAGTTCCAGATTATGTAGAGAACAATAAACTGAGATGTAACAGCCAGTGTTGTGGCAAAGGCGATTCCTGGTCCTCCCATTCTTCGGCTGAAAAGCACATATAGAGGTATGCTTAGCAATGCTATTAATGTGTTTACCACCATTGGCAGTACAGTATTCTGCATGGCATAAAAGGGACGGGAAATTATCATTGATGCTGAAAATCCGAATGCACCCAGAAGATAGACTGAGAAGACAGAAGCGGTTTGTAATGTGGACTGATAGTCGAAATGTCCGCGCTGGTATATAATAGCAATTATCTGTTGTGAAAGAATAATCATAATACCTGAAATCGGTAGCAGAAAAACGGCTATTTTGTTCAGAACCGTATAAAGAATATCATTCATCTGGTCAAATTTTTTTTCCAAAGCGAGTTTTGAAAGGAAAGGAAAGAATGCGGCTCCGGATGCCTGCCCGAACATGGCAACCACCATCATCATTACCCGCAGGGCATAATTTACACTAGCCACAGTGCCTTCAGAAAGGGTTGCAGAGAAAAACCTGAAAAAGATTTCATTGGAAAAGGTCATGCTCAAGCCCAGAACAAGTGGAATGCTTTTTTTAACATATTCCATTAGATCAGGATCAGAAAAATCGAATCTGAGATAGAATTTTAGTCCGATATTTAATGCACCTGGTAATTGAACTAATATATTGGCCAGAAAGGCACCAAAGAGTACTCCCCATGCAAAGCCATCTATACCTACGCGAGGTCCCAAGATTACTCCGCCCAGGATTATTCCTCCGTTATAACACAGTGGCGCAATTGCAGGAATAAAGAAACGTTTCTCTGCCATCTGCACAGCGGAGAAAAATGCGCCCCAGTAAAAAAAGATTTGTGCTGGAAGCACGATTCGTGTTAAGCGAACCGTGGTTTCGAAATATTGCGGTTTAACCTTGGGGCCGATACCGGCAATTTTAAGAATATCAGGAGTAAAAATCATGCTTAATGGTATGAGAATCAGAAAGAAGAGTGTTCCAATGCAAAACAGATTGGAAAAGGATTTCCAGCCCCTGTCCCGTTCACCTTTAAGAGTATAACGCTGGAATATTGGGATAAAAGTAACAGATAGAAAACCTCCGGCAAGAAAATGGTTAAGCAGTTCGGGTATAATAAAAGCCGATACGTATGCATCTATTCCCACACCGGTACCGCCAAAGTGTGCCATGACTTGTTCACGAAGCAGGCCGGTAATTCTGCTTAGAAAAACCGATCCCATCATAATGGCAGTAGCTATAGAAATAGTTTTACCTAATTTTGGGTCGGAATTCTTTTTGGGAGAAATCGGTTCACTATTTTTTAAGACAGAGGCATTTTCATTGTTGGTCATTGTATAAAACTACAGTTTGCTGCAGCTATAACGCAAAAAAAAGGGGATTCATGACAGATGCCATGAACCCCTTAAAACATTGCCATTATTAAAAAATTACTTCTTTTTCTTTTTGGCAGCTTTTTTCACTACTTTTTTAGCTTCATTAATGATGCGATATGTCTGAGAAATGGAAAGTTTATATTTTTTGGCCAATGCTGTACCAGAAGTTCCACCATCATAAAGTTTTACAATTTCAGCATTACGTTCAGGATTTTTAGCCAATGAGGATTCAATCCCGTACTTTTTACGTAGCTGATGAACAGCCTGCCTTGTGATTCCGAACTGCTCGCCGATTGCTGCATCTGTTTTAAATTTCTTTTGCAGTTTTAACAGTTGAGCTTTGGAAATTCTTGCCATAACGACGCTTACTCCTCTCATAGTAATGTTAAGTTAAGTTAAAAAACAAGTTTCCGCAGAAAGATCTTCCTAACAATTGAGAAATATTGATGGTGTGTGAAAGAAGAGGTGTTTTAGGATTGACGTATATAAAATAAACAATTAAAAATCTTTCCGCAAGGAAAAAAATTAAAAAATGTCAGTTTATATTAAGAAAATTTAAACAAGTCTCATTTGGTCTATGAAGGATCCTAAATTGTATACCGATGCTAATGCCTTTGTACTTTATTTCCAGATAGCACCTGACAGTTTCAATCTGCAATATCTGACGATTGTACCACACAAAGGTACTAATTGTAAGTTACGTGTGTCATATACCAGAAAAGAACTGTTCTATACTCCATGAATCCTTGTCCGATACATTCACTTTTATACTTGACCCATATAATATAGGCTGAAAGTCGCAATAAAATTGCAGTTATATTTTTCTACTCATGTTTTTTAACAATACCATGTTTGCTAAAAATTAGCTGCAAAAAAATCTGTGCACCAAGTAATTTATACCTAAATTGGAACGCTTGTTCGGTTTTGATCATACAAAAATTCCAGAAAATTTAATTTAAAGCCGCTTTTATTGGGCGTGCAGTGGATCAGATTAACAAAGATTGAAGGAGAAATCTGCATGCTGGAGCAAATAATCAAATATCTTGAACAACATCCCGATGGGGTTTCTTCGCTTGAACTTGCTAAAGAGTTTCTCAAATTCAAGGATACTCAATCCTCTTTTGCCCATTTTACCATAAGTTCCATTCTCTCTAAAAACAAAAGGGTTTATTTGAGTGAATATGGACAGTGGCATATAAAAAACGACTCCACATCATGCAAATCTCTTGAACATTTACCATTAACTGCAGTATTTATCATTGGTGATACAAAAAAACGACAAATCTATTATGTTTCTCTCTGGAAAATTTTTCCTGAACCACAACATATCTATGGTGCATGGACTGTAGATGATGATTTTTTACAAACAATAGGGGAGAGAGAGCTCAGGTCGATCTATGATCATTCTTTTTCTGCTTCCGAGCAGCACCAAAAGCTGCTCGATGCGGTAAGTCACCTGAAATTGACAGTTCCTGTATACCTTTGCGCCTCTCACCATACACTGTTGCGATCTGCAGTTACTTCTCTGGATGCAAGTTTAACCGATGATTCCATTCACATGTGCGAATTATTCCAATGTGCAGACATAAAAATAGATGATCCTGAAAACCTGAACTGCTGTTATAAAACCTTATTTGGGAAGACCAGCAATGGCCAAAGTGCTTTCAGACAAAGCCAGTCGTTTGCAGAGTGCATCAGAGAGCTTATTCGGATTCTGATGGAAAAAGGAATTTATTCTCGAGAGGATATGGATGATTTATTAAAAGAAAGCAGAAAGAGCTTAATTTCTGGAAAGGAATTCTCCTATGATCAGATCTGCAATCTTCCACAAGAAGGAGGTATATTCGGTTTTAAAGATAAAAACGGAAAATTTCTTTATATCGGAAAAACAGATAATCTTAAGCGTAAGATATTAAGCTTTTTCAGGGACAATAATACCAGTTCTGCAAAACTTAAGTTCCTACTGGAACAGTCTCACTCTTTAATCACACACCAGTGCTCATCAGAATTGGAGGCGCTGTTATTTGAGCACCGTTTAATTCTGAAACATTCTCCGCAACTCAACTCAAAAAAAGACTTCTCTCAGGAAAAGAAGCCTTCAACACAAATTGAGGATTGTGTAATTGTTATGCCCCATCCCCGAACAGATTTATTAATGACATTCTGGTTTTGCAGAAATAAAAAAATTAAAATTAAAGCAATGGATCTGAAGAGTTCAGAAAAACTGAATGCTGAGCTGGAGGATTTTTTTAATCCAGATAAAAAGTCAACAGAATCTTTTGACCCCATAGAAATTAGTTTAGCATATAACTGGATTCATAAAAACAAGGATCAACTGCTTATGGTTCCGATAAATGAGACCAGAGATGGTTCTGAAATACTCAAGTCCATAAAATTTTACTGGGATTCAAAACTAAATAATTAGAAAAAACGTAATTCGTTTTAGACTTTTCTATGGTTTAAGTTATTTTTATACATAACCATTAAAGCTTCTGTATGCCACTTATACAAAGGATGAATCATGAGTTTTTCGTATGATCATGAAAGGTTTGTAGCCAAAAACAGAAGCCTTGCTTCTGCCGAAGAAATAAAAACCAAAGATGAAATGCTGGAAAAGAAAGGCTATTCTCATCTAAAAAGTAACAAGGAAGGTTCTTGCTTTAATTGCAAAATGAAGCAAAACTGCTCTGAATTCAAGGCAAAACGCTCTGGCGGTGCTTCTGGCGTTGTTTCTTTTGGCGGTGATGAAAAATTTATCTGTAATCGTTACGCACCAGCTGATACTTCCGGTAAAACTATGACCAATAAACAGATAAAGTCGCTTTTAAAGAATACCAAAAAAGGTTACTGACCGTAAAATCTGGGAGTAAATTATGGCAGATCAGCAATCGATGGGAAATTCTCCACTGGAAATTTATGAAACCGCATACAGGCTTCATTATATTGATAAACGCATAGATGAAGCGATCAAATATTATGAAATATTAATCAGAGAATTCCCCGATTCCAACGAATGTGGCTATGCTGCAGTTCAGATTCAAAAAATTAAAGCAAACGGGCTGATCAGAGAGTTTAATAAATCATCAAAATCAACAACCCCTGTCGCAGTTGTCTCTCTTGTCCTTGCGACCATTTCCATACTACTGACAGCCTCTGCATCATACTATTTCTACCTCAGATATAAGGCAGAACAGAACAGGACTAGGCTTGCCCTCACAGCCTTGTCAAAAGTTTTTATTGGTGATGACGATGAAGCGCTTAGAACATTAGCCGAACTGAAAATTAACAATAAGAATGATATCATTCCATTCGAGTTATCTTCCGATCTGTACCGGAAAAAGGGACTTTATGAGCAATCCCGGGCTGAATATGAAATCTTCTTCCGCTTGAATCCTACTCTGAAACCCACTGATCTACAACTCTCCAAAATGAAGCTGCCAACAATTTCGCAAAAATCAGCTACTATAGAGATTAATGATCAAAATGATTCTCAAATGAAAATTAACTCACCCAAGCCAGAACAGAACTCAATTTACAGAGCTAAACCCACAAACAAACAGTCCCCCAAGTCCCTGCAGAAACCTGTAAAAGGCATATTTCTGGTTGATCCGGACACCCTTAACTTCTTTTAATGCAGGCTATTATGAAAACCGGCACAGCTAAACAGAACTTAAAAAATGTCAAAGATTTCGAATCGTTAATAGAGAATGGTTATGTACTGGATGTACGAGGCCAATGGATACCACTGAATGAAAAAGTGCAGAAAGAGCGATCTTTTATACAACATCTGGAAGCCGGTGAAGTTCTTGTTTCAGGTCAATGGATATCCATTTCTGAAGCATTTAAAAAGCCCGATTATACATTGCAGAATAATAATGAACAATTAACGCCTACTGAAAGCTCCAACGATGAGACTCAGGCCAATTCTGAAGTAAATTTTTCAGAACTGAATGAGGATTTTCCACCAGAAACCATTATGATTGCGGCTGAAGAATTACAGGTAAACAAGCCTGTGAAACTGGAATCGATTCAAAATCTGCAGCAAGATAAAACTGCAGATATTCAATTTTCAGATATTCAGAAAGAAGATATAGTTACACAGGAAACCATAGCGATATCGCTCCATGCTATCAGTGAAATAGCTGCTCATCATCAAAATTCCTGCAAAGATGACTGTGACTCAACAAACCGCACAATTCTACAAACTGAAAAAAAAGCCGCGCGAAATTTCAGAAATATTCTCTTACTTATAGCAGTGTTGGTATCAATTATTGGTTTGGCTCTCTATTTAACTTTCAGATTCTTTCCGGGTTTACTCTAACAGACCTTATCATTTCATTGACTATCCTAGGGATATTCTTCTCTTTGTCAAAATAATTTTTAGCGGTTTTATAACCGGATTTCCCCATTACTTCAATCATATCCGGTTTGTAAGTAAACATCAGCATTGCATCAGCAAAAGCTCCGATATTATTCTGCTCAACCAGAAGCCCAGTGATCCCATGTTTGATAATTTCACAAATGCCACCAGATTTAAAACTTATTACCGGTAACCCACAGCTCATAGCCTCAATCGCAACTCTGCCAAATGGTTCATTGTCAGAAGCCATGCATAGAACATCATGGGTGTAAAAGGTCTGCTGAGGATTTGGGGTATGTGGCATGAGCCTGATTTTTCCTGCCAGGTTTAACCCGATTATCTTATCAACCAAATAATTTCTGTATGATTGATCCCAGTAAAGGGTATCCCCCACCAGGTCAAATGTACCACAAAGATCTCCTGCTTTCTGATAAAGCAGATTAAAGGCATCAATCAGCAAATGACAGCCTTTCCATGGAACGATTCTTCCAAGATAGAGAAATGCCAGTTTCTGCTGCATTTTTTTTGGGGGGACCTGTTCAGGTATTCTTATTCCATTATATAGAACTACAGTATTTTTTTTTATCCTGGCTGGAAGGTTTCTTTTAACTGCATCCGATATTGCAATAACCATAAAATTTTTTCGGGGAAGTAATAATTGATACAAAGCAGACGAAAAAGATGGCTTTTTAAATATTTCCCTGAGATGAAATATAAAGGTGCAATCATTGTACAGCCAGGATGACAGACTGAGAGCAATATGAGATTTGGGTATATTAGCGTGTATAATATCTGGTTTTAAACTGATAACATGTTTGCAAAACTTATAGACGTAATGGAAATAGAAGAAAAGAATTCTGATGTTTCTTAGCAATGCCAGAATCATCTTATCACGCCGTATGTTTTCGATTTCTTTTTTACAGGGAATAATCGTGCAATTTACACCCAAACCTTTTGCAGATTCCACAAGCTTCCCGTCTTCTGAAGTCACCAGATATATGTCAGCTCTTTTACAGGCCTCTGCCATGATATCCAGTAACGACAATTCTGCTCCACCCAGCCTTTGAGCCCAGTGGGTTACAAATAATATTTTGATCCGCTCTTTACCAGACATACTGTTGTTCGACTCTTTTTCTGGCATTCTGAATTAATCTTATCCGTAATTGCTGGTCAGATATCAGCTTCGTTATTCCATCAATCCAGGGCTGCTTTTGGTCTGGAGGAAGTAGAAGTCCACAATTACCATTATCCAGAACTTCCGGAATCCCACCTACTCGGGATGCCACAATAGCCACACCCTGAGCCATTGCCTCTATTAGGACGATTCCAAAACCTTCGGTACTGTCATTAGTTTCCCTGGAAGGAAACAGAAATATGTCGGCCCTTTCATAGAGTTCTAAAAGCGATTTATCGGATATCGGACCGGTTAAGCTAATACTTTCTTCCAGAGAGTACTCTGTAATTTTTTCTTTTAATAATGAATATTGCGGGCCTGATCCTACTATTGTAAGTTTCCATTTCCTTTTCACAGGCAGTTCTGCCATCAAATCTATTAAAAAATCGTGCCCTTTGTGATGCTGCAGTCTGCCTACAGATAATAAAAGTATTGGATCATGCAGACTTTTATTACCGATATCCACAAGCAGTGATTTTTCTATTTTAGGTGGCAGATAGCGTAATTTATGATCTAAGTTTAAAGCCGAAAGAAAAGAAGCGGTGTGTCTGGATATATAAGAAACATTTTCAGCCCTTTTTAATATGCACTTGAACAGAAATGCCTTCCAGCTCTTTTTCCCAAGTGACATAATTTCTTTACCATAACAGTATACATTGTATTTGACCGGCCAAAACAATGAAACCAGTAAAACCGGAATCGCTGCATAAATATTTCCTGCATCAACATGAATATTTCTTTTATGTTTTATCAGATTTATCAATAATGCAGCAAACAAATTAAAAAGGGATAATTTCTTATTCTTTTTTGAAAAACGATTGGAATAATATTCTACAGGGCAGGGTAAACCAAGCGGCTTTTTATCTTTTTTAATTGAAGTGCCAACCAATACACGATCAGACTTATCATAATTGTATTTAACCAAATTATACAGATATCTCTGTATTCCGCCCTGTTCAGGATAAAAATCAAGAGTCAATAGTATTTTCATTTCTCAAAACATTATAAAAATTTATCAGCACTCCATTCCAGAACCAGAAATAAACATCTCCAGGAAAGCTATGAATATGAGTACCAGTCATATTAATAATACCAAATGCTATATTCATAATGGTTATTCCACTGGCAATGGCAATTACAGATGGATCCTTGCTGTTGTCCAGAACGTAGAAACCTTTTACAATCAATAAGATCAATAGTATTACAATAAATATCATACCTGGATAACCAAATTCGGCCAGATAAGTAAAATAAAGCGAATCCGCACTTAATACTCCCAAGCCTCTTCCCAAAAGAGCCATAATCGGATCACTTGAGCTCATCAGTAAAAATTTCCATAATGCCAATCTTGATAATAGCGAATGCTCGTCAAAGGGATTAGATAAGGCTCCTGCTCGCTGTTTTACCAGTAGATCAAAATATTCATAATTAGGTTTTCCACTTACGACATTTGAAATATTCTGAATTTCATTTTTATCGTGCAAATAATATTCTACAAACTTTAATGATACAAATAATAGAACAAGAAACAGTATAACACCAAAACGCATTCTAATATTATTAATACTGGTTAAAAATATCCATAAAAACAGAACGACAAACGCTCCTATCCAATTTGATCGGACCGATGTGATAAGCAGAGCAGAAATGAATAAAGGAATAAAAATCAACTGATATTTGTTTGAAAACCTTTTGGAAGAGTTGATCGTAACTATTACGCCTATCATTGCCAGAAGCATAAAATCTGCAAATGCCGCTGGTGACTGAAAAAAGGAAAAGGGTCTGGCAATTCCTTTGATATAAAGTGAAGTGAATGAGATAGATGAAAACCAGAGTTTCTCAAATTCAAAATACCCTATGGTCAATTGCTTAACACCATACAGCGCAGCAATTATCCCGGACACTATGGTGATACGCCAAATATTTTCCAGAAGCTTAATATCTTTACCAAATAGTATTCCGGCAAAAAACAATAATACAGCCGGTCCATAGAATCTGTATTTCATTAAAGCTTCTGCAATAGGTAAACTGTTAAAGAAAAAAACCCGCACAAAAAGATACAAAAAATAGATAAATATCCAGCGACTTATTTGTGAACCATTCTTCTGTTCTTCTTTCTGTTTTTGAAACTCGAAATAAAGACCAGCTGTAATTACAGTAATCAAAATGTCACCAACTACTATAAGTGGGTCGGCAGCAGGTCTGGTATAATGCAGGTAATACAGACGACGAAAAAAGGGGATCATCGGCATAATAATAAAGAGCAGATACAATCCAACTTTAGGGAATTGCAAAACCGGAAAAAATATTACTGCAGAAAAGGCTATTACCAATTCCAGTTGTGAAGGAATATTTACAATTTTATATGCTAACAGGTGCCCAGCAAAACATATTGCGGCTAAAGACAAAACCCTGATATAGCGTTCAGGAACTTTTGCTATCGCTTGCATGGCAAACCTTTGGAAAATCCAGAAAGCCAGAGAATGAGATATAAAATTTTCCTCTACATTATATTACACTATAATGGTAAGGTCAATTAATTCATTGCAGGATAATCGATTAGGGCTTTATGAAGTGTTATTGAAAAGACCGGATTAAATTATACCTGATTCGGACAATTATATGATATGAATCGCATAGAGTCTTTTAGGGTAGCGGTCCAAAAAATTTTGTTCACCCTTCGCAGTGCTACCAAGAAGCGGAGAAGAACATTTTACCTGGTATATGGTCGAAATTCTTATGGGCCGATAACAAAGGGTCGAAGCAAGTCAGGTTAAACAATCGTAAGATTTAGGTTTTACTAAAATCTGAATTCAATGGACCATTGCTTTATAGAATCCGGAACAAGAGTCGTGTCCAGGTAAGGTTCAAAGGAAAATGTATTTGCATTTGCCCAAACAGGCATACTGGAAACCGGAAAAAAAAGCTTTACTTCTAATTCAGATAATAATGGATGCCGCTGCCAGACTGTCATTGGCCCCTCACCATGTATCTTCAAAGGACAGTATAGCCCTTTTTTCCAGGGATACTCTTTTCTCATTTCCAAATATCCATCCTTGTTCTTAAAAAATCCCTGATTATCTGGTATTTCAAAGGATCTGGAGAATTTAGAGCAAACCAGATCATTACAAAGGGGGAAAAAAGGATGTGCAAACCATCGAAGAGGAATCGACTCTTCACACCTGTTAGTTATGATCGACTTGGATGTTACTGTTCTGCCTGTTAATGAGATAATTCTGGACAATTGTAATGAGTACTTTTTGTAATCATGAGTAGTGTGCATGGAAATAGAATTTCCCATCTGTTCTATTTCCCAGGTGCAAAACTTTTTTACAATCGGGTTATCTCTAACATGGAAAGGCTGCACAGGACTACTACGCAATACCTCGCCTACACCAATTACAAGTACATTTTCATTAATGGATACGGTATCCTGTCCTAATGCGGTTTCAAAAACTTCAGGAGCTCCCTGACCATCAAATTGCGTTGGCAAAGGGTCAGGAAACATTGGTCCGGAAAGAAGATCACCTAAGGTCCGGTCTGAAATCTGCCAGATATAACCCCCGGTGCAATATCGGGAACCCAGCCGATGACGATCTGTTATCGGGTCAAGAATCTGCACCTGTAGTTTCTGGTTTTGAAGAGTAAACATAACAGATAAATGAATTCTTTCGGTTCGGATCCATTTCTGAATTAGTAACTTTATTTACCGACTCGGATCTCCTGCCAGATTTTATTGTACAGTTCCAGATTTTCCCCAAGATCTTCCTTGAATTCAGAATTTTTCAGATCTTCGATCTCATAGCATGGTTTTTTGGTCCTTAATTCTCTTGCAGGAACATTGATGGAGGGGAGCATGAAGAAATCCACAATTTTAGCAAAAATTTGAGGTTCATGAATGAAATTTATAAACTTATATGCAAGTTCCTTATTTTTAGCATTTTTTAATATAACCATATTATCCATATACATAGCACTCCCTTCTTGAGGGATAAAAAACTCCACATCCTGACGCATGGAGGAGTCTATTTCCAGAAGTACGTTTTCAGCATATCCATGCACTGACCAGAACTCACCAGCAGCAAAGCCTTTTCCAAAAGCTTCGGCATCAAATTTAACGATGTTTGGCTTCCATTTCATCACAACTTCTTTAGCCTTCTGAAGCTCTTCAGGATTAACCGAATTTACTGAATATCCCAAGGTGCGTAAAGCTGCTCCCAGAACCTCCCGCATATCATCCAGCAGTGTGAGCCTTCCCCTGAGATCGTTCCGTTCAAAAATTTTCCAGCTTTTTTCAAATTGCGGTATTTTCTTCTTGTTAACAGAAACCCCGGCGACGCCAATGTTATATGGTACACTGTACTGGCAACCGGGATCATATTTAATTTTAATAAGAATCGAAGAATCAAGATTGGCTAAATTGGTCAATTTAGATTTGTCCAGCTTTTCAAGCATGTTTTCCCTTATCATTATGGAAACATAATCACCAGAAGGAAACACCAGGTCATAACCGGTTCCACCTGCCTTGAGTTTTGCAAACATCTCTTCGTTTGAAGCATACATATCATATATAACAGATACATTAAACCTTTTCTCAAATTCCCTGAGTACCTCATCGGGAATGTAATAAGTCCAGTTATAAATGAAAAGCTTCTGCTTTGCACCATTGCCCGATCCGCAACCTGTAACAAAGAAAGCTGTCAATATTGCAATCAAGTTAATTATCAAACATTTCATTTCCTTCCTCCTCAAAAGAGATTATTTGGAAATAATATACTTATAGATATTTTTGGTTGAGAAAGCCAAAAGTATGGTTACTGCTATTATTAAAACAGAAAGGGCATTAATTATTGGTGATACACCAAAACGGATCATGGAATATACGTGCAGAGGCAAGGTCGATGAGCCAGGACCAGCTACAAAGAAGGTAATCACGAAATCTTCCAGAGAAAGCGTAACTGCCATAAGGAATCCTGATATAATTCCTGGCGATGCAATAGGAAGTACTACTTTGAAAAGAGTGTCAATCTCACGTGCCCCCAGATCGTATGCTGCTTCTATAATGGTAAAATCAAATTCCTCCAGTCTTGCCATCACTATCAGAAGTACAAAAGGAAGATTAAAGGTGGTGTGAGCCAGAAATACAGTGAAAAGACTCAGTGGAAAGTTTATACCCACAAGCGTCAGGATATCATTTACTTTAGCAAAAAAGATTAAAAGTGAAACCCCGATGATTATTTCCGGCAAAATCAGCGGAAGAAAAGTAGCGATTTGCAATATTTTTTTTAATTTGAAATTATACCAATAGATACCAATTGCCCCCAGCGTTCCAATTATTGAGGAAAATATCGCAGAACCCAGGGCAACTATAACGCTGTTGCCAAAGGATCTCCATAATGAGCTGGAATTGGTAAAGAGCTCCTGATACCAGCGTAAAGAGAATCCACTCCAGGCCATAGTTTTTGAATCATTGAAAGAGTAAACTACCAGAATAATTAGGGGCATGTAAAGAAACATCATCACCAGAGTAAAGATGAAGGGTGACAGTATTGATTTTTTGATCATGCATCTGCCCCCTTTTCAGCCATGGCTATTTTTCTGACAGAACCAGAAGCATTCTGATTCAATTTCATAAATAACACCACACCCAAGGTGGTTATAATTGTAAGCACAACAGAAATCGATGATGCCAGTGGCCAGTTTCGGGTAACTGTCAATTCCCTAGCAATAACATTTCCAATCATTAACGAGTCACTACCCCCTAAAATCTGAGGAATAGCATAAGATCCAAATGCAGGGATAAAGCTAAAAAGAATAGCAGTGGTGATTCCACCTCTGATATTTGGAAATAAAACCTTGCGCAAGGCTTGCCATTTTGTGGCCCCCAGATCCTGTGCTGCTTCCAAAAGAGAAAAATCGAATTTTTCAATGGTAGAATAAAGAGGCAGTATGGCAAAAGGCAAATAGGTATAAGCGGTAACCAGAATGACCGCATATTTGTTATACAGAAACTGTATGTGCTGAGGGAGCAGCCCGGTAGATATAAGTATGTTGTTAAGAAAACCGTTATTCCCCAGAATAGCAATCCAGGCATAAATCCGGATCAGAAAATTAGTCCAGAATGGAATTATTACTAAAAACAAAAGAAACGATTTATGTTTGCTTCTGGCCATGAAATAAGCTGAAGGTATTGCAAGTACAATAATGGCCAGAGTGGAGAAAATCGCTATATAAAGTGTTCCAGCGGTAATTTTAAGAAATGTTACGTTAGAAAGTGCACTGTAGGCATCAAGGCAAAACCCTGGAATAACCCCTCCATAAAGCCCCTTACGCATAAAGCTATAAGTAAAAATTATTCCCATGGGGATTAAGAAAAAAGAGCTGATCCAAACGGCAACCGGTGATGAATAAATTGGACCGAGATTTTTTCTCATGCAGATTCTACTTCCACTATAAAACCATCTTTAGGATTCCACCACAGAAACACCTTATCTTTCCAGTTAATGCTTCTCTCATCAGTAAAAAACTGGACATGCTGTTTAAAGGCTTTGAAGGTAAAACTGTCGGCCGTTTTGATAAAAAATTTACTCTGAAAACCGGTATAAATAACTTCATCAACAATGCCTTCAAAAATATTAAACCCCTCTGAAATGTGAGTCGGCTTTTCAGTAGTTATATGGATTTTTTCCGGGCGAACCGTTAATAGAATTGTGTCGCCCTTTTTCACTGCTTTATCCAGGTAAATATTAATTTTCCCGATCCCCTCCATCTCAGCAACTGCATTTTCCTGGTTGATCAGAGAAACAACTTTTCCTCGCAAATAATTGGTTTCACCTATGAATTTGGCCACAAAGGTATCTGCAGGTGCTTCATAAATTTCTACAGGTGATCCAATTTGAAGGACAGAACCCTGGTTCATAACAGCAACTCTGTCGGAAACACTCAACGCTTCCTGCTGATCATGCGTAACATAGATAAAGGTTATCCCTACCTTGTCGTGAATAGCATCCAGTTCTATGAGCATATGTTGGCGCAGTTTGGCATCGAGTGCAGAGAGAGGCTCATCCAACAGAAGTACTTTGGGTTTATTGATTAAAGCCCTGGCGATTGCAACTCTTTGTTTCTGTCCACCCGAAAGCTGTGCCGGAAACTTAGACATCTCCGAAGGCAGTCTTACAAGTTCCAGATATTCGGAAACTTCTTTGCGTATTTGACTTTCGCTGAATTTTTTTAAACGCAAAGGGAAGGCAACATTTTCAAAAACAGTCAAATGAGGAAACAGGGCATAATTTTGAAATACTGTATTCACGTGGCGCTTATGAGGAGGTTTGGAGACTACGTTTACCTCATCCAGATAAACCGCTCCTTCAGTTGGATCCTCAAAGCCGGCAATAATCCTAAGCAGGGTGGTTTTACCGCAACCGGAAGGTCCTAACAGGGAGAAAAATTCCCCTTTATTAATATCAAAAGAGACATTCTTTATTACATTGAAGTCTCCGAAAAACTTACTTATGTTCTCCAACCTTACCGTGCTGCCATTCACGGAAATTTTGCTCCTCTAAAAAAGGGTAAACATACCTGTACCTAACGGTTTTACATAGAGGCACAAAAATAACATTGGCCAATTATAGCACCAATGTGAATTTATAGTAATGACAATTTTTTTGGAATTAAGGGGACCTCTCCAGCTATTAGCACTATCTGGGCATTTTATCAATGATCTTTTCTTTCGGGTGTTTTCAAGGACACTTCCATTGCAAATTCACCCAGATTGCTGGTAAAAGGAACAACAATAGTGGGAACACCTCTTTGAGAAGCGATTTTATGTCCAGTTCCCATAATAACCTTTGGAAGAGAAATCGACAGATTAAATTGGGTCAAATGTTGTTTGGCATTACCGGCAATAATGTTAGCCAACTCTCCAATGGCATCGGCTACTTCTGCACCTACTATCTTAATCTCCATCCCGACAAAAACTGAGACCACCCTAAGGGCGATAATTTTCGGAAAACTCAGGCAGATAGACCCCTGTGCTTCCCCTGATAATCCTATTACTCCAGAGACATCGTAAGTATGGGTGGCATCATTTTTTATGGCCACCTTTCCAGGTTTTATATCGTTATTAAGCATCTTTTTAAAAGTTTCGATAGTGGATAAGATGAAAGGGTTAATATAGGCTACATCCATGAACTCTCCTTTTTTTAAGATGAATCAAGATTTTATCATGGACTGAAACTAAAAGCAAGTTTATTTTTGCTATATTGAAGGTGAGGTTCTCTGAGCCGGCAGTGTCACCTAAGTGAACGATTTTTTGACATGACTTACTTTAATCCATTTGTTTATCGGAGCCAAAAATTTTTTGACCATATCACCTGATAGATATGATCTACCCATTTTCCGTAGCACTGCGAAGGGTAACAAAAACCGCTAACCCAAAAGGGCTCTATTCAATTCAGGTAAAACAATCATCCGACTAAGGTATTAAAAGTTCTATTGAGGAATTGTAAAGGAGATTGTAGCTCCTTTACCAGGTCCTTGAGATTCTGCTTTTATCCATCCACCATGATGTTCAATTATTTTTTTAGCCATAGCGAGCCCTGCCCCTGTTCCTGCAGTGCCAGCATCCAGTTTGTTAAATAACCCAAAAATTCTGTGACTGTATTTACTTTCAAATCCCCTGCCGTTATCTTTTACAAACAGCACCTGTTCATTGGCTTCCTGTATAACTCCGATTTCTATAACTGGTGATTCCTGATTTTCTGTAAATTTGATGGAGTTATCCAACAGGTTCTTATAAAGTTCAAATAATTCTCCCGGATACGCTCTTACTTCAGGTAATTTTTCACTTATAATTACCCTTATTGATTTCTCTTTAATTTGCCTGTAGAAATAGGTAATACACTTTTGCACAATGTCTCTGATTTTGACATTTCGTTTTTCGGCGGTCATTTGACCAATGCGATTCAAAACGGCCAAATCGTTCAAAAGGTGACTCATGGTCTCGGTGGCCCCCAGAATCCTAAGGATATCCTGGTGAAGTCCTGAAAAATCCCCTTTAGATGCCTCATCCTCCAAATAACCTAAGAAGCCCTTAATAGTAATCAGAGGTGTTTTAAGCTCATGAGAGATGATGTAAGTAAATCGTTCCAGATCTTTGTTTTTAGTTTCCAGCTCTCTTATAAGCATTTCTCTTTCAAGGGCAGCCTTTTTCTGTTCTGTAACATCGGTTAATATTCCTTCTACTGCGACCACTTTACCATTGGTTAGGATCAGAGAATTTCGCTGATTGAGCCATCTCTGCTCACCGGATTTGTGGATAATACTGAACTCTGAGCTCTGGGGGAGCTTCCCTTCCAAGGTTTTTTGCCATTGAATCCTGTATCGCTCCTGGTCTTCAGGAATCAGAATTTTTTCAAACAGGGAAGGATCATTATAAAAATCAGAAGATTCATAACCGGTCAAACGCTTTGCTGCGGGACTTACATATTCATAGGTTCCCTGGGGAATGGACTGTTCGATGATCATATCAGATGCATTTTCAGCTAGATGCCTGTAACGTTCCTCCGTTACAGCCAGTTCTGAGGTGGTTATTCTTAAACGATGAGATACAAAAAGTGCAAGCGCCAGAAGACATGATGCAATTATTGAAGCGATTGCATTAGTCATAAACAGCAGATTGTTTTGTCTGATTAATCTGCCCAGTAACCCTTTTAAAGGAGGATATACTGAAATAATAAATCTTCTTTTCATTGTGTAAAAGCTTACCGTAGATTTGGCTGCTTCGGAAAATTCATTTTGCCGATCTTTCTGTTTCAATTCGTTTTCGTATAATAAAGTGTCTCCCACATAAATCTGTACATAATTGTTTTTTTGAATGGAAACTGAAACGATGTTCTTAAGAAGATTCTCAATCTGCATGGAAGCTATTACGGCGCCGGAGAAAACTTTCTTTTTATCAGCAGTTGAAAATACCGGTCTGAGCACAAATAACAGCTGTTGGTTTTCAGAATTGTTAACTGTTGTCAGAATCGCCTCCGTATCTGCAGAGAGAATTTCCAGTAAACTATCCAAATCAAGATTGTTTATGGGTGAAATGGAATCATTTAAGGTATCAAGTCCCGTTCTGACAAGAATGTTGGCACTGGAATCCAGATAACTTATGGCCAGGTAGTTTTTTTCACGGGAGACTATTCCGGATGCATCGGTTTTGAAAAAAACCAAAAACTGAGATAATGAATATTTCTCTTTTAAAGACGACAGATGGGTGAGATCTTTCCTTCGTTCAAAAAAAAACAGCTCAAGTCGGATTTTTATCTGTTCAGCATAGTTTTTACTTACGCTTCGTGAGAGATCATAACTTAGGCCCTGGGTTTCTTTCCACATCCTGAAAGAACTGCCTAGAAGAATGATTACTATTAAAACAGGAAGAACCCACAGAAGAAAAAAAGGTGACTTTTTTGGAAACATCCATGCACAACTCCTCAATATTCCGGTTTCGGAATTACAAGGGGTAAATTATAATGGATTGATGTTCCAGGTTAACCAGTACCTGGCAACGTCATTCATTTCCCGCCTGAATTCATCGTAATCCAGTGACTTTACCAGATAACTATTCACATGATACATATAGGCTCGTACGATGTCCGGTTCTGCCATAGAACTGGTCAGTACTACTACCGGTATCGACTGAAGATCTTCATCATTTTTGATTTCCTGTAATACATCCAATCCATCTATCTTGGGTAACCGAAGGTCCAAAAGCACCAAATCAGGCCTGGGGCTTAGCCTGCGGTTGGAATAAGCCCCCCGCCTGTAAAGATAATCCAAAGCAGCCTGACCATCTGTGAGGTGTATGATCTTATGGTCTATATTCTGTTGAGAAAGCCCCCTTATGGTTAATAAAGCATGACTTTCATTATCTTCCACCAGCAATACGACCGATTGTACACTATCCACAAATCTCTCCAGCAGGAAGGTTCATTATAAAAAAAAGCAAAAGACGTACCGCATGAGCCACTCACTGGTACTCATCCCCCACCCTTTTAATCCTCAATGAATTGGTTTCACCTTTTACCGGAGTTGTCCCACTAACTAACACTATCAACTCTCCCTTTTTTACATACCCTTTTTCCAGTAGCAACCGTTCTGCACCACTAATCAAAGAAGAAATTTCTGTGCTGAAAGGAAGAAAAAAAGAATTCAGATTCCACCCTAAGGATAAAATCTTAATCACCTGGGGATCAGGGCAGAAAACAAACAATGGAGATAAACTACGTTTTTTAGAGATGTAAAAGGCTGTCTCTCCAGAGATGGTAAAGATGCAGATAGGGATCTTTCCCATATCCCTGCTTGCCAATATCGCAGCATCACAAATTGCTCTGGGTGGATAAATTCCGATTCTGGTAAGATCAACCAGATCCCGGGGCATATAATCACTGTTTTCTGCTTTTTTGGCAATTTCAACCATCATCTCCACAGCCTTAACCGGATAAGAGCCAACGGCAGTTTCTCCTGAAAGCATAATTGCATCGGTTCTGTCCAAAATGGCATTGGCCACATCAGAGGCTTCCGCTCTTGTTGGAACTGGATTATTAATCATAGATTCCAGCATCTGAGTGGCAACAATGACAATCTTCCCTGCCTTGTCTGCACTCTCAATGAGCTTTTTCTGAAGAATAGGAACAATACTTGGATCGGTCTCTACCCCTAAATCTCCCCTGGCCACCATTATTCCATCACATGCAGCCAGAATCTCATCTGCCTGGCGTGCAGCTTCCGGTTTTTCTATCTTGGCTATTATTTTGATATTTTTCTTCTTTGCAGCAACTATGGATTTGAGCTCCTCAAGATCGGCTGCCTTTCTGACAAAGGAAAGGGCAATAAACTGCACATCCTGCTGAAGAATAAAATCCAAGTCTGCTCTGTCTTTTTCGGTCAGTGACGGGATAGCCAAATCGACATCAGGAAGATTCACTCCCTTGCGAGAAGAATAAGTTCCTCCGGAAATTACTGTACAGAATAGTTCCCCTAAATTGCTGATTCTATCCACTTTCAAGCGAATAGCCCCATCATTTATCATTATCAACTGACCCGGCTCCACCTCTTTTGCAAGTCCTGGATAATCAATGGAAATGGTGTCGGCAGAAGAGATGATTTTTTCGCTGGTGAGCTTTACTTTTGCCCCTTTTTGAATTGTAACCGGTTTATCATCAATGGTCCTTCCGGTACGAATCTTTGGTCCCTGAAGATCTGCCAGTATCCCGATTTCTTTATTAAGGGAAGTTTGCTGCTGCCTTATATCCTTAATCGCCTGCAGTAATATCTGATGAGTGCCATGAGAGAAATTAAGACGGAATACATCTACACCACTGGAAATAAGTTCAAAAATAACCGAAGAGGAACTGCTGGAGGGTCCGATGGTGGCAATAATTTTTGTTTTTTTAAGCATAAAAACCTCTTGCTCTTAACTTGGAGGCCTAAAGCCCATGTAATTTTTGGAACTCTCTATTTGAAATTTTCTGGCCACTACGCCCCATTTATCTCCTGTGAACTGAATGGTGAAAATTTCGAAGTCTGCCTCTGAAAGATCGGTCAAAACCTGTTCCAACTGCTCACCATCCGCTTCGACCATCTTCCATTCGATTTTGGGAATAGACATAATTACTCCTTTGAAAGAAGAAATTTTTTGCAAAGCATCCCCTGAAATCTGCAAAACTAAGTAAGTATTCTTGGTAAAAAAAAATAAGCTTATAAAAAAAGCAAGATATATACCGGTTTAAGACTTTTCGCCCTTTATAATTTGGAAACAGATTAGTCAAGTACTACCGCCCAGGCGGTAGTTTGATTGAGCGGTAAAGCCGCGAAAGCAAGAAGGCACGATAGTGCCTTTACGATACATCTGGCCACTGGCTTAGCCAGTGGTTTCTGAAAGCCAAAAATAAAACCATGGGAAAATCGAATTTACCCAGAAAAAGATTTACATTATCAAATAAGCAACTGATGGTTAATCTAATTTTTCTCTCAAATATTGTAATTCAATATTCCATTGCTTATTTTAACTGCCGGCCCATAGCAATAAACGGCTTGATACAACTTGAATCAGACCTTAAGTCAAAGGTGAATAAAGCAAAAAGACTTATCTTGGCTTTTAAAATTACCACAATGTTTGAATTATTGTTGTTTAAAGCAGGGGTCGACTGTTCCACTCCAGGAATATCAGCCCCTTTTTTTTTTACAGGTTTAGGTTTTTAATCTGAAGGAGATGTAATGGAGGTTGCCAGAATTATCTATGGAGAGAAAACTGCAGACTTGCCTATTGTTGTTTCTACCGAAGGACACATCGGTATAGATGTTTCCAAGCTCAGGGAAAAAGCCGGGTTAGTAACATACGATAATGGAATGGCTAATACAGCTGTATGCAAAAGCAGTATAACTTATGTAGATGGTCTGAAAGGAATTCTCCGTTACAGAGGGTATGATATCGAAGATCTGGTTGAAAACTGTTCATTTGTAGAAGTCGCTTATCTTCTGGTACATGGAAAACTTCCTACCAGAATTGAATTGGATACCTTCAGGGCATATCTTAACGAGCACTCTCTTATCCATGAAGATATGCAACACTTTTTCACTGGTTTCCCTCCTAATTCTCATCCCATGGCTATTCTCTCGGCAATGGTTACTTCTCTTTTCAGTTTTTATCCTCATATAATGGAAGGAGACCCGAATTTCGATATAACTGCAGCCAGATTGATTTCAAAGATCAGAACTATTGCAGCGTTTTCCTACAAAAAGTCCCGTGGACAGCCGGTGATCTATCCCAGAGCAGATCTTTGCTATGGCGCAAATTTTCTCAACATGATGTTTTCATCACCGGTTAAACCCTATGAATTAAATCCGGTGGTGGTAGATACCATCGAAAAACTTCTTATTTTGCATGCGGACCACGAACAGAACTGCTCTACTACTGCTGTTCGTCTGGTAGCCAGTGCAAGGGGTAATCTTTACGCTGCTATTTCTGCTGGTATATGTGCCTTGTGGGGATCTTTGCATGGTGGGGCTAATCAGGCGGTTATAGAGATGCTGCAGGATATCCATCAAAAAGGTGGCACCATCGCTAAATATGTGGAATCGGCCAAAAGCAAAGATAACCGGTTCAGATTATTTGGATTTGGACATTCTGTTTACAAAAGTTATGATCCCAGAGCTAAGATAGCTAAACGTCTATGCGATCGATTAATGTCTGAACTAAAAATAAACGACCCGCTTCTGGATATTGCCAAAGAATTGGAAGAAGTCGCGCTCAAGGATGATTTTTTCATTTCAAAAAAGCTTTATCCAAATGTGGATTTTTATACCGGGATTTTGTATCGGGCAATGGGAGTTCCGGTGAATATGCTCACAGTGATGTTTGCCATTGGGAGATTACCGGGATGGATTGCACAGTGGAAAGAAACAAGTCAAGATGAAACCAAAATATTCAGACCACGTCAAATTTATGTAGGGCCTGAAAAACGTGAATTTATACCTATCGAGAACCGCTAATCTCTGGTATATTTTTTTGCATATGCCCGCTTTGCGAACATATCTACTCCAGCGGGCTCCTTTTTCCCACCTTTTCGCAGCTTCTATTCCTTATATACTGATTATTCTCTATTTCTTTGTTTTTATCTATTTTAATCTTAAATCAATCCCAATTTTTTGGAGGTTTCATGTTCCGTCCTGAAATTAAAGTACTGGACTGTTCTATTCGTGATGGTGGTTTAATCAATCGTTGGCAATTCTCTGATGAATTTGTGAGAGAGACTTATAAAGCGCTAAGCCTGGCAGGAGTCGATTATATCGAACTGGGCTATAAAGCTTCAAAGGATCAGTTTGACCCTTCTGTTTATGGAAAATGGCGTTTTTGCGAAGATGAAGATGTAAAAAGGATTGTTGATGGAATCGAATCAAAGTCAAAACTCTCCTGCATGGTAGATATCGGAAGAGTGGAGGAGAAGGATATTGCACCTCAGAAAGAATCCCCTTTTCATATGATTCGTGTGGCATGCTACGTAAAGGACATCACAAAGGGAGTCGCACTATGTGATATGGTCATGGACAAAGGATATGAGACCACCCTTAATATCATGGCCGTTTCTACTAATACTGAAAGAGAACTCGATGAAGGCCTTAACGATTTAAGTAAGACTTCAGTTCCTGTTGTTTATGTAGTGGACTCTTTTGGCGCCATGTACTGTGAGGATGTCACCATTCTGGTTAACAAGTATAAAAATGCCCTTCCCGGAAAAACCATAGGAATACACACTCACAATAATCGCCAACTGGCATTTGCCAATACTGTTCAGGCGATAATCGAAGGGGCTAATTATCTGGATGGCTCGGTATTTGGAATTGGAAGAGGGCCGGGAAACTGCTGTATGGAGCTACTCCTCAGTTTTCTTCAAAACCCCAGGTATCAGTTGCGCCCTGTCCTCAAATTGATTCAGGATCATTATCTCCCTCTTTCCAGGAAAATTGAATGGGGATACATAATTCCTTATATGATAACAGGTGTTCTTAACGAACATCCCAGAGCTGCAATCGCTTTCAGAGATTCTCCTGACAAAGATGATTATGTGAAGTTCTATGATATGCTTACCACTCCAGAAATTGATACCAGTGCTACTAAAAATATGGATTGATTACATGGAGGAGAGTTCCTCCATGTCTTCTGCGCCTGTCACCTGAATCGTAAAGATTCTTTTTCATGCCCACATTTCGATTTGGGATTCAAATATAAACTGAAGATTCTTAACGGGTTTTTCAGGCAGAGCTCTCCTTCAAGTGCAACTGAAGCCGGTTTATCCGGTGATCTTTCATCTCTGTGACCTTGAATTCGTAACCGTTCCAGATAAAGAAATCCCCAGTCTTGGGAACATGACCCAGCATAAGCATGACAAAACCTGAAATGGTTCCATAACGCTGCTCCTCTGGCATCTCATCTATATTGAAGTACACTTTAAACTCTTGCACCGGTAAAGCACCATCAATATTCCAGTAACCATCGATGTCCTTATGGATTGCTGGAACACTGGCTTCTGATTTTAACGGCAGTTCACCCACCACTGCCTGAAGAATATCGTATGGGGTGATGATACCGGAAAACCCACCGTATTCGTCAATAACTATGGCAAAATGTGGGGTATGTTGTCTGAAAGCTTCCAAAACCTTTAAAACGCTCATATGTTCTGCTATAAAAAGAGCGGGCTGAATAAGATTTTTAAGGGAAAGATTTTTCTCCGGAATCGTTTTTGTGTGAAGGATATCTCTGGCATTCACTATTCCTATTATATTATCCGGATCTTCATCGATCACCGGGTATCGGGAGAAGGGGTAATCCAGTACGGTTTTAAGGTTCTCATCAAAACTCTCAGAAACATCCAGCCAGACACAATCGGTTCTGGGTGTCATGATTGAATGAGCCTGACGATCTCCAAACTCAAATATTCTTGTAATCATTTTTTGTTCATCCGGTTCCACCAACCCCGCTTTGGTGCCTAATTCGATAGCGTGTGATATTTCTTCTTCTGTAATGATTGGAGATTTGGTGGATTTTTTCCCTAATACCAAAAGAACTGCATCGGTGGAGAAACCAAGCGCTTTTATAAAAGGCGTGGCGATAACAGAAAGCAGATTCATGGGACGAGATATAAACATGGAAATGGTTTCGGGACTGTCCAGGGCCAGCCGTTTAGGCACCAGTTCCCCTAATATAAGAGTAAGATAACTGATAAAAACAACAATGAAAGTCAGAGAGATGGTTTCTGCATAAGGAGCAAGAATAGGGATTTTTTGAATCGGTTTTTCCAGGACATTAGCGATAGTCGCTCCTCCAAATGCACCCATAAGGATTCCAATTGTGGTGATTCCCACCTGGATAGTGGAAAGGAAACGGTTAGGGGATTCAGAAAGTTCGATTGCTGTTTGGGCCCCCTTGTCTCCCTTTTTTGCTTTATGATTGAGAATCGGTTTGCGTGAGGAGATTATGGCAATTTCAGACATGGAAAAAATGCCATTTAAAAGAATAAGACTCAGGATTATGATTAACTCTAACCAAAGCAAAATAGAGCCTCTTTTTAAAATGATTAGATGAGCAATCGGAGTGCCTGATAGATCATGAACAACTGATTTCAGAGCTCCACATCTGAGTATAACTCTTTTATTGGCAGTCTCTAGGGGAATTACATCCGTATGAATCACCTTAAATCTGCCTGTTTCCATATTGTAAATTGACTAATTATTGAAACGATATCAGTTTTTCCGCCAAAGCCTAAGCTGATTACATTATTAATAACGATTTTCCAGATAAAACGTCATCTAAGAAAAAATCTGATATGTATTCTCAGGCTTCAACGCAAGCTTACTTCTTCCATGATAACCCAAAAGCAGATTGATGGCAGGCTGGAAAAGTTTTGGGTATCTATCTGACAGATAAACCAGGGGATAAAAAAATTTCAGGTATGTATGGAGAGCCCTGAATGGCAGGCAATTTTTCCTTTGGTAACCGTTGCGAGGATTAACCGAAATCATAGAACTTTTTACCTTATTCTCAATCTGATCAATAGATTCCATGAAACTTTTCAGCTTACTCTTAATCCCTAAATGGATATACTGTACTTTTTTTGAGCTTACTCTGAGGTCGAAGAAACGTTTATCATACTTCTTTTCAGATTACTCTCATGGTGATGAGGAGAAATCAAATAACTTTTGGGCTTACTCTCAAATTGATGGGGAGAAATTCTACAACTTTTTAGCTTACTCTCCGTTGGGGTTTCCAAACTCCAACTCTTTAAATCATAAATCTAATATCGGAAATCTCAAATCTTTACGTCATAATGGTATATTTCAAATAAAAACAGTAAGCTTCAAAAAGAGGATTTTCTTTATTCGTTGCTCAATATTTCTGATAATAATTCTCTTTTATTTTGCCACTCCCGCAGAAATTATCGATACTACGATTTTCGGTGATGGAGGGCCGGGGCCCTATGTTTTAGGATCCTCCTTTGTGAATAGTCAGAGTATTACTGTAAGTTTTGCAGACAGCTCTTCTGTACCACCCTGGATCTATATCGAAGATAATAACGGAGTGCTTTTCTCTGAGCAAATCGACACAGGAAAAGCAATGCGGTTTCGTTTTTCCACCATGTATTATGGCCTCCCCAAAATCTATTCCCTTTACCCTAAGATTAGTCTGAAATTCAGGGATACTTTGAAGATGCAGACAGAGAAAAAACAAAGCGTTTCTTTGTTAAACCAAAGTGAAAATTTAAGCGTTTCTGGATACAAGAGCATTTCTGTTGCTGCCGGAAATTTGGGCCAGATAAGTCTGGAGCAGGGCCTGGATGTACAGATTGGAGGCGAACTAAGACCGGGTACCGAACTCAAAGCTCATTTCAGTGATCAAGGTTCCACTCTCGATGGAGCTACTAGAGAAATCAGTGAGTTCGACATGATTTATGTCACCCTCAGTGATCCTAAATTCAATATCCTTGCCGGTGACCAATATATAAAATGGCCCATGCAGGGAATCCTTTCCAGTCAGAAAAAAATCAAAGGCCTGTCGGTCTCTGTTCATCCCGGCCTCTTTTCTGTCGGTGCTTTTGGAGCACTATCTGGAGGAAATTTCACCAAAGAAACCTGGCATGGTAAAAACGGAATGCAGGGCCCTTACAGCTTTTCTGGAAAAGGAGAACAAGGGATAATCACCCCTATCGCCGGCACCATAAAACTAAAAGTGAATGGAAAAACTCTGGAGGAAGGAGAAGATAAGGATTTTACTGTTGATTATGATCTGGGTTCTGTCACTTTCAATCCTAAAATCCTTATTAGAGACGAGGATCTGATAATTGTCGAATATGAGTACAAACTATTCGATTTTCAAAGATCAGTAGTGGGCACAACTGCAGGCTTTTTCACCAACGATTCAATCTTTTCTGTTCAGGGGGTATTATGGTCTGAAGCAGATAACAAAAACCGTCTCATCGATATCTCCTTTGACAGCTCTGATATGGCAGAGCTTCGAAAAGCAGGTGATAAACCGGTTTTTGGGTACAATGACCGTGCGGTTCATGTAAATGATGTACCGGAGGTTTCCCGTTATGAACCTTTGTATCAGAAAGTCGATACACTAGGAAAGATAATATTCCGCTTTAAGCCCTTCGATCCAGTCTTTCCCCAAGACAGAGACGGGCGATTCCGGGTCTATTTTTCTCATGCCGGAAAAGGCAAAGGAAGCTATATCAGAGATGTAACTGTTTCAGAATATGAGGTTTATAAATATGTGGGTGAAAATGCCGGTGATTATCTTCCACTAACTGCACTTTCGACTCCCAAAAGGATGACTGCAGGTGAGATCAGCGGTAATTTGCAATTGGATATGCTGAAAATGAAAATAAACGTAGCTGGCCAGGATTATGATAAAAACCTCTTTTCTAAAATCGATGACCATAACAATCGGGCTTCTGCTGTCAGGGCCACAATGTTAGCCGGCCAAAAGCGTTTTGATAAAAGATCTGCCTGGCTTTCGGCTGATTACAACTATTCATCCAGACATTTTAATGTGGGGCTCTTTGATACTTACGACCGTTATGATAAATGGGATGACAGTACTTATGATGAGTCTGAGGCAGAGCGGCAGTTCTGGGAGGGAAAACTCGGAGTAACACCATTCAAGCTTCTTTCTGCAGAGTTAGGTTATGGCCAAAACCAGATCAATTCCAATATGATTACCGATAAATTTACCTGGTATTCAAGAACAGAGCCATTAAAAAAACTGTTGCTGGATTATGAAGGGACACTGTTTCGGCATCATGAGAATAGCCGTAAGGGCATGAATCGAAAAGGAATAGCCAGGCTCGTGTATCAACAGGAAAAACACAATGTGGAATTAGCATATAAAGATGAATGGAGAAGAGATTCTTTAAAAGAAGGTATCGGAACCATGGCTGCAGTGTTACAATATGGTTTTTTGCCATGGAATCTAGTGCAGACATTCGATTTTAGACAATTTCGGGCAGGAAAAACCACTTTATTTGAAGCAACCGATACAGGATGGGCATTCAGTTGGGAACAGTCTATCGATAATCAGTTGCTTTCATGGTGGAAAATTAATGGGTTAAGCAGTTTTTATACCGAAAAGAACAGAACTGGTGATAAGCAAAACCGTTTTTCTTCCACTTCTTTTCTGATTGATTTAAACAGTGAAATGAGTTCACTTAAAACTGGATTCAGCTCTACTCAACGCTACCGATTAAGCTCAGAGAAGGTCTCTTCGTTTATCCAGGTCCCTGTTCTTACCGTAAAGGGACATGGTACTCATAGCTACAATGATTCTCTCAAAGAGTATGTGCCGGATCCTTTTGGTGACTACTTTTTGCAGCAGCGTGAAGTGTACGACTCCACCGATGGTCTGGTAAGAAAAAAGAGACTTGACCTTAACTGGTCATACCGTCATTCTGGTAAAATTAAAGGAATATTAAATGATCTCAACTGGTTTGGAACTCTTCTTCTGGATGAGCATGTTGATTCGAAAACGCCGGGTTGGAAGGCCTGGGTTCCAGGGTGGCTTTCTTTGGAAGAGATCCGCCACCCTTTTAATAGTAAAAATGTCAGTTACTCCGATTTATCTTATCGCCAACAGATTCAATGGATGCCTAAAGAGTGGGAAAACCTCAGTGGTGAACTTTTTGGCCAAATGTCCCTTAGAAAGATCCGATCATATCAGGAGACTTCCACTGAATCAGGGTTTAATATTCAGATAAAACATGAAAATCTAACTTTCAGTGATGAATCCCGATACTGTTATGTTTTTCATAACGACAGCCTGATACAGGATTTTTATGTTCGTGATTTCAATACAGTACTGGCTCAGAGACTAGAATTTGCCAAGAAGTTCGAATTCTATGTTCAAGAGTGTATTGGTTGGGCTCGCATGGATGATACTTACTCCAAAGATAAAGCAGTTAAACCAGACAGCAGCTTCTATGTTCAGCTCAATCCGGGTTTTCAGTGGCGTCCTTTTGATCAAAGCTGGGCTGAAGCTTCATATATGTATTCATTTGTTCCCATTGCCGGGGAACTGGATTACCGGATGGCTCGGGGGATCTCTGCCGGATTATCTCACATAGTGTCTATTGCCGTAAATTTCCAGTTAGGGAAGCATTTCTCTTTAAGCGGTTCCTACCGGGGAGAAATGAACCGGCCTCTGGGCAGGAGCTCTTTTGAAAAGGGTTTACATACTGTAAGCATGGAGATGAAAGCATTTCTGTGATTAAATTACTAAGGTATCTGGGAAAAAAATATCAAAAGAATATCGAATCAGAAGTAATCGGAGAGAATATCTATACGAAGAATCGAAAAAGACTCCTTATTCTTCATGGCCTGTCTGAACAGGCATTATTGCTTATTTGCTTCATGTTTTTTCCAGCTCAACTATTTTTTCAAAAGGCAATCCGGTTATCTCCAGAACAAGTTCCTTGCTCATCCCTTTCTGAAGCATAAGTTGTGCAACCTCTATCTTACCCTCTATCTTACCTTCTAACTTGCCTTCTTTTTTACCTTTTTTCCAACCTTCATCCCTTAAGCTTTGGAAAACCTTTGAAACTTCTGGCATATTTTCTCGCCTTTCCCAACTTTTTATCTTTCTTAATGATTGTTCTATAAGATTTTGAGGTGCAGCACTTTCAATATAAAGCGAAAATGTGCCCAAAAAGCTATATACATCTACCTCCTTTGGCAGCTCCTTAAAAAATACGGAAATTTCATCCAATTTATTCAGTATCTGTGGAGTATGAACATATTTCATGGCAAACAAGACTATTTTCAGAAATGCAGAACCTTTAATCTGGTCAGGAGGACAGTGCTTAATTGCTGGATCAAAGGGAGCTACAGAATCTGCTGCCTAAAATTACTAGGAAAACGGCAGCTTTCCTAAATCACAATGGTTTTGGATCAACCATTTTTAGTCTTTTCAATGTTTTTTTCCAGCTCAACTATTTTTTCAAAAGGCAATCCGGTTATCTCCAGAACAAGTTCCTTGCTCATCCCTTTCTGAAGCATAAGTTGTGCAACCTCTATCTTACCCTCTATCTTACCCTCTATCTTACCCTCTATCCTACCCTCTATCTTACCTTCTATCTTACCTTCTAACTTACCTTCTAACTTGCCTTCTTTTTTACCTTTTTTCCAACCTTCATCCCTTAAG
>CAYYNL010000035.1:0-30426 GCA_964472925.1 uncultured Fibrobacter sp.
TACTCCCGCAATGGTTTGTAAGATAAATCACTATCGAGTTCTCTGTCAATAGATCATTTATACTCCAGCAGTCTCAAAAAACCGCAAGTAACTGTTACCGATGCCCAAATTGAATACTTTAAATCTTTTGGTTCATGGATTATTTTTATGCCTTTCTAAGATAATTCAAGAGTAGTTTCCCACAGGAGTCGTCTCTATGGCAGATCTGATTACTATGAAAAATGGCGTACTGAATGTACCCGACAATCCTATTATACCTTTTATAGAAGGTGATGGAACCGGACCTGATATCTGGCGGGCATCTAAATTTGTACTGGAACAGGCGGTACAGAAAGCTTATGGGGGCAAACGTTCTATAGAATGGAAAGAAGTGCTAGCCGGGGAAAAAGCTTTTAATCAGACCGGGAGTTGGCTTCCTAATGAAACAGTGGAAGCTTTTAAGAAATATCTTTTGGGTATAAAGGGGCCGCTTACCACTCCTGTTGGTGGTGGTATCCGTTCCTTAAACGTTGCACTTCGTCAGATTCTGGATCTTTATGTGTGCCTGCGGCCGGTTCGTTATTTTAACGGAGTGCCTTCCCCGGTTAAAGAGCCCCAGAAAGTGGACATGGTGATTTTTCGGGAAAACACTGAAGATGTTTATTCCGGAAAGGAAGTTGAGGCTGGAAGCGAGAAAGCGAATAAATTACGATCGTTTCTGAAAAAAGAGTTTGGTTGGGAAATAAGCGAAGATTCTGGGATTGGAATTAAGCCCATTTCAAAAAGCGGTTCCAGAAGGCTGATCAAGGCTGCAATAGATTATGCTATTGAAAATGGACGCAAAAGTGTTACACTGGTTCATAAGGGAAATATTCAGAAATTTACCGAGGGAGCATTCAGAAACTGGGGATACGAATTGGCCCGTGAAGAGTATAAGGGGAAAGTGGTCAGTTGGGAGGAGTGTGGAGGGAAGGTGCCGGAAGGGCAAATTCTGTTGAAAGATGCGATTGCGGATATATTTTTTCAACAGGCACTCTTACGTGCAGATGAGTTTGATGTAGTGGCGACTATGAATCTTAACGGTGATTACATCTCTGATGCGCTGGCAGCCCAGGTAGGGGGAATAGGGATTGCCCCTGGAGCCAACATTAATTACCATAGCGGTCATGCAATTTTTGAGGCGACCCATGGAACTGCCCCCAAATATGCAAATCAGGATAAGGTTAATCCGGCATCGGTAATTCTTTCCGGCGAGATGATGTTAAGGTATATGAAATGGACTGAAGCAGCAGATCTTATAATAAAAGGATTAGAGAAAACCATCGCGGCAGCAACAGTTACTTATGATTTTGCCCGCCTTATGGAAAATGCAAAAACCGTTTCCTGTTCACAGTTTGGCCGGGAAATAGTGGCTAATATGTGAAAATTTGTGAGAACCAGCATTTTTAAATCTATTCACCACTGGCAGAAAGGATAAATTTATGGTTTTAGCCGTTATTGGTATTGTCCTGTTTCTGATACTGGTGTTAGTGGCAATAAGAATCGGGTTAAACAGGGAGAGTGTGCAGGAGGAAGAATTATCGTCATCTCTGATTCATGCCAGTGGGATTTATTCCATTGTACGTCGCTCTCCACGAGAGGATGTATTGAAGATCAGGCCATCGGAGGAAAATATCCGAAAATATCTCCTCTCCCAAAACGAAATTTTAAGCGCTACTCAGGATTGGTCAAAGGAAATTGAAACGCTTATAGCGAAATGGAATGAATCGTTTAACCGAAACATTGAAACGATCGAACAGGGTGATAAAGATGGCGTTGAGTTTTATTTTTATGATTTCACTCCAGTGCAATGCCCGGTTTGCCTGAATTTTTTCCGAAAAGGGAATTTTGTGACCAGACAACAAATATTTAATTATCCCCGAATAATTCCGCCTTTTCATATTGGCTGCACTTGTTGTATTATTCCACATCATGGCACCGAGAATCTAAAGGATACTACGGAACAGGGAATGCGCCCCCTTTTCCCCAACGAGTTTCCACCCCCATTACCTGATTGGAAAACAATTAATAAATAACCTGTTTTATGAGGTATATCTGCATGATTTCAACACTAAGAAAAGCTGCGTTTATGAGAGCATCATTACTTTTAACCCTGATCAGCGTAAGTGTTTCCCTGGCTGGTGTAGGGGAATCGGCTGTTATAACGCTTATATTTCCTCCCGGAGCACGCGCTACCGGTATGGGGGAAGCGTTCACCGGATTAGCCGATGATGCCAGTGCTACATATTATAATCCTGCAGGGCTAGGACAGGCTCCGTTGGCACATTCCTGGAAAACGCATTTGTCTGATTCAAATGAGCTTGTTACTGCTATTGCTTCCAAAAAGAAAAAAGACTTCGGTTTTAAAGACAATATTTGGGCAGGTACTAACAAGGGGTTGCTCCATTTCAATGGAAAACACTGGGAATCCTATGAAATCTATTTGCTTCAAGCAGATGACAATCTTGAGGACATCGCTAACAAGTTTTTAACCGATGATGATGAAAAGCAGTTGAGGAATGCGATCTGGGCAATCAGAGTCGAAAACAAAATCGAAATGAAAAGGTATGCAGATATAAAAGAATTGCTGAAAAAAGCCCTGATTAAACATAATGCAGCAGATCCCGATTCAACCGCTAAAACTCTTGCCAGGCAGATCATTGATCTGTCCTCCTTTGAACGCACTTCAGGAAAAATTGCAGAAATTATTTCCAAACCTTTCCAGCTTTCTATTTCAAACTCAGTTAAATTGGATTCAACAGAGGTTTCCGATTCCACAAAGTCCTCTCTGAGTGGTTCTTTCGATTCTCTTACCATCAGTTCTTCTGCAGAAAAAGTCTCTGATATTCTTAAGACCGAAGACATAACAATTGAGAGCCTGACTGAGATCAGGGTTCCTTTCTCCATTGCGGTTAATGAAGCTGTAAAGGCTTTGGTTCTGGATAATTCAGAACGTATATGGGTGGGCACTCAAAATGGCTTATGGCGTTATAACAAAGAGGAATGGAAAGCATATTCTGTTAAGGACGGTTTGCCATCCAATAATATTATCTCTCTGGCATTAAGCTCCAGAGGTGATATTGCGGTTGGAACTGACAAGGGATTGGCTGTACTTTCTGCTACCGGCAACTGGAAAAGATACGATACTACTTCAGGACTGCCGCTTCTTCAAATCAACGCCGTTCAATTTGATAAATCAAATAATATTTATGTAGGTACAAATGATGGTCTTTACAAAATAAGTGACAGTGCCATTATTGTCTTTGATTCCACTCAAGGACTTATCTCCAACAGGGTTAATGCTTTGATGATGGATTCGGATAACAAATTGTGGATCGGTGGCGAAAATGGTGTCTGTATCTATGATGAAACCACCTGGAAACGTTACAAGTTTCCAAACAGCATTGTTACTTCCATAACCGAAGAGAAAAGCGGCAGTGTCTGGATAGGAACCAATAAAGGTGTTGTCAGCTATAAAGCACGCAAACCCAAAACCGATGATAAAGGTAATGTGATTGAACGTGCACCGCAGTGGAATTCATTTCATTCAAAAAATTCCCTTAAAGGAGACAGCGTTACCTCAATCAATATCCATGATAATGATGTATGGATTGGCACAGATAAGGTCCTCAACCAGTATGACAAAGCAAATATACAGTCTTATATCTCTTTTGAGCAGATCTTGCCTGAGCTTGTTTCTGATCTGTGGCATCTTTACTTGGGTCAGATCTTCCCCACTCAGGACTGGGGAACCGTTGGCTTCTCCATCAATTACCTTTTTATGGGAGAAAACCAGATCTATGATGCATTAGGTAATGAAGCAAGAAAAGTCAAATCCTGGGAAGGAGTGTTTAATCTTTCTTATGGTTTTCCGATTACAAAAAAGGATCTTTCTTTAGGATTAAATGCCAAATATGTGGTTAGTGCTCTGGCTCCGGGAGGCTCAAATGGTGAAGGGGTAGGGCATACATTTGCTCTGGATGCTGCAATATTAAAACGTAACTTTTTCCTTAATGGTTTCGATTTGGGATTCATGTTGCAGAATATGGGCCCGCATATCTTCTATATTACCCGTGATAACGTGGATCCTATCCCCTTTACTCTTCGTCTGGGGATGGCATACAGGGCGGTTCAGACACCGATTCATGACCTTAAATTCGTGCTTGATTTGCACAAAGAAATAGTCAAGAACTATTTCCAGGGGAAACCGGATCCATTCTGGAAAGCTCTGTTTACAGATCTGGTTACAGATTCTGCTGACACCTGGGAAATGGAATTGCAGGAAATCAATATCAATCTGGGAATGGAATACTGGTACAACAACGTGATTGCTGTTCGAAGCGGATTGCTTTTTGATTATATCGGTGAGCGATACGAACTGAATCTGGGCCTGGGATTAAAATACAGTACCCTGAAATTTGATTTTTCCTACATTGTGGCTCCCAAAGGCTTTATGAAAGGAATGCTGAAAAAAATCAATTCTGACAAAGATGGTGCAACTGGTGTTCGTGATGGACAATGGCGAATCTCTTTTATGTTTGATTACTAAGCCGGGGTGGAGTTATTCTGTAAAGGCTTTCGGGATCTGAACTGGATAGGACTATTGTAAATGCGTATTAAAGGTTCAATAATTCATTTTTTTCTGATACTGCTTGTTGTTGCTTCTGCCGGTTTTGCCCAAAAAGCACTTTTGAGAACAAGTTCACAGAAACGGCTGGTGGAAACTGCACGTGATCATCGCTGGTCTATCAATTTTCATAAAAGCAAATCAGATACGATTCATATCATGGCTTTCATGGTGGAATTCCAACCCGATACAATGTACCTGACTACTGGCAATGGCCGATTCGGAATGAGAGACGGTGGTGAAAAGGAAAGAGATGAATTCCGATGGTACTCATCCAGCAATGATACAGTTTATAAATTTGATGACCATCCTCACGATTCACTCTACTTTATTAATCAGCTTGAAACTGTTGCCAAGTATTACAGAAAAGTCTCACGTGGTAAACTGATCCTTAAATATTCATTATACTGTACAGGTCCTGAAGGCCAACCATATACGGTGCCTCAAAGCCTTCCCAAATACTCTCCGGGCGGCAAAAAGAAAGGCGAAACTCTGGATCATTACTATGAAAGAAAATCAACCGGTTTACTTCGCTTTTCAAGAGATGCAATCCAGGAAGTCAGTAAAATACCGGATAAATCTCCTTTTGCCAGTCTTAGTTTTGATCCATCCGACAGCACCATTCGTGATCAAACGGGACTTAAAACGGTTTTTCTGATTTTCCATGCCGGGGCGACCTACTTTACCGATGCACGGGTGAATTCTGAAGGAGACATGTATGATGTGTTTATCACACCTGATTATTTCAAGTATTACCGTGACTCTCTGGAACTTGCCCAGAATGGAATAGTGGTGCAGGGTAAGAACTCTCTGCTGATAGATGAACTGATGATCTGTTCAGAAACTGCCAATCAGGACAGCATTAATTGCGGTATACAAGGTATTCTGGTCAATCAGATCGCCCGTCAATTGGGTGTTCCCGATCTCTGGGCAAGCTCCGGTTCAGGCGTAGGTGGCTTCTGTATCATGGATATTGGTGCAGATTTCAATGGTAACGGATTCATTCCCCCATATCCTTCAGCCTGGGTGCGTGCCTTTATGGGTTGGGACGAACCGAAAATCGCCCCTGTGGGTTCGGCAGGAACCTATTCAGTCAAAGCACTGTCATCTGTATTAGACAAGGTAGCCAGTGGTCAGCAAAGCGATGATACTACTATCCTGATGGTCCCCATTAATAATCATGAATACTACCTTATCGAAAATCGACAGCGTAATCTTTCGCGTAATAATAACCTGTTTAACTATGATACAACCGATCACCGCAGAAAACCTATAGCTGCCTATCCATTTCATGTCAATTTGGATACTGTCCTTAAGGAAACTGTTGGACCTTCCCGCACAGTTCCTTTACCCGAAAATAACGACATTGGCCTGCCGGCTTCAGGTATTCTTGTCTGGCATGTGGATGAACAGCTTATACGCCAGAGACTGCAATACAATATGGTAAACAGTGATTCAACCTATAAAGGTGTCAGGCTGGTGGAAGCCGATGGAGTATCGGATATCAGCGTTCAGTTCCAGAACGTTCTGGGAGAGCAGGTTTATGACTTTGGTGGTGCTGAAGATGTTTTTCCGTATGAATCGGTTATCGATTCCTCATCCACAATAGTACGGGTTAACGGATTTGGCCCCTATACCAGACCCTCAACGCGCAGTAACGATGGTGGACATACCTGGATGAAACTTCAGTTTACTCCTCAGAGCAGCATACGAAAGGAGTATTCTGTTCTGCTGAGAGGTTCACATCATCATTATGCTTCCAATATCTCCGATTCTGTTTTCAAGGTCTCAGTCCAATGGGATTATCTGGTTCCATCATGGCCCAAGAGAGCCGCACCGGAAGAGTTTTTTGAACCGGTATCCGGTAACCTTGATCCATCAACCGAATCTGCAGAGCTGGTTATTGTAAGTAAAAGTGGAAAAATCTATGCCTGGCCTTCAGATACTCTAAACCAGATTAGCTATAACAGAAAGCTGCTTCCAGTGGATCGAGTGAACCTTAAAGGAGACACTCTTCACAATTCTGACACAGTAGGCTTTCTGGATAGTTTACCACAAATCATTGCCATGCCTTCGGTTATTGCCAACAGGGTCTTTATGCCCTCTGCGAATGGATGTATTTATTCGTTAAGTGCGCTGAGCCATTCAGAATCGCGTATTGACACGATCAGATTGAGTGCCATACCTTCTTCGTACGTTTGCAATTATAAAGATTCGGCATGGGCTGTGGGTTGCAGGAACGGAGTGGTTTTTTTCGGCAATTTCATGGATTCGGTACACTCTGTTAAACTGAAATCGGACAGCACGGTTAATGCCATTGCATCAATGCAAGGATCATCCAATACAATAGCAGTTATCCAGAGTGATGGTACGCTTTCTCTTTGCACTGCAGGTAAAAATAGTGCCGTTTTATCTACTGTCGTACCTGGTATTGCCCCGTATACTCTGGTTAGCGGAGATCTTGATCGTGACACCGCTTTGGAGATAGTGGTTTCGGACAGCAGACATGGTCTTTGGGTATACGAACTGGATCTAAAGCTGGCGAGGGGATGGAAGGAAAAACCTACCGACTGGCCTTCAACCTACACTTATATTGACCCAAGGAAACAGAACAGCGATGACCGGACTGTTTTTCCTGTAAACTATTCCGCGCCTGCACTTGCAGATCTGGATAAGGATGGTTATCTGGACATTGTTATCAGCGGTACAAATGGAATATATGCGTTTAACTATAAGAATGCTTTACTCAGCGGATGGCCGGCATATCTTGATACCCGCTACTGGTATCAGCGCGGCAGTGTCCAGTCATCACCGGCAATTGTCTGCGGTGCCAACAGGGAACCTCTTGTTCTTTTTTCTTCGGTTACAGGCGATAATATTACATTCAGAACTGCAAAGGTGGTGAAGGCAGACCTTAGTTCCGGTACTGTGTGGTTCTATCTTGAAAACGGAGCACTCGATAGCATTACCGATTTTACCAGAGCACAGATGGATACCATTTTAAACTATAATGATTCGCTTATTGCTCATGATATCATACCTGGTGGACTGATCGATGCGCTGACAAAAGAGGCAAAACGTCCCTCCAATAATAACTCCATCTTGCAATCCAACTGGCCATTGACAGCAGGATCACCTCTTATTTGTTCGCCAATGCTGTGTTTTATGGATGGATACAAGACGCCGGACCTTATTGCTGTATCGAGCGAAGGATGGGTTTATAGATGGAAAATTGCCAAAGAGATTCTTCCGGATTCTCTTTTCTGGCCTATGCCCGGATATAATAATGGCCGTTCATTTACCTATGGAGGACTGCCTCCTCCGGTTTTAGCTGTTTCGAGTGAACCGATCAGCTTTTTCAGTTATCCCAATCCGGCCAGAGGTGTAAAAAATGTAACTATTAAATATCAGTTTTCAGGACCGGCTTCAAATGTGAGACTCGATATCTACAGCATAACCGGTTTTGTCGTTTACTCAATGAAAAAGATGGGAAATCCTCCTGAGGAGCTTACTGGAAGTTACCCCAGTTGGAATGAACACAATGTTTCGATTGAGAAATTCGGTCCTGGTGTTTACAGATGCCGACTGGAGGCAACTATCAACGGGAAAAAGCATTCCAGGTTCTGGAAAATGGCTGTCATAAAATAAATCGGACAGGATTCAGGGTGAAACACAAAGCAGTACTTTTATTACTACTTGTAATCTGCTACAGCAGTCTTGCAGCCAGATTCAATGCAGTCGGACTCAAATTTGAAACTGTAAGTACCAACCACTTCAGAATCTCTTACATGCACAATTGCGGGCACCTTGTAGAGAAGGTAAGCAAAAAGCTTGAGCAGCTTTATAGTGTTTACAGGGATACATACGGACTTACTCTTCCATCAAAAACCGATGTTCTGATTCTTGACAGCGATTACAGTAACGGCTGGGCACTTCCCTATACCAACACCATAACCTTATGGACTCATGATATGGATTTTGAGCTCAGAGGAACCCATGATTGGTGGGATGATGTTGTAACACATGAATATGCTCACATTGTTTCTATTACCAGCGGATTAAAACTTTCCCCGGCAATACCAGATATTCGCTTCGGTTTTTTTTCACATCCTAATGAGAAAAACAGGACTGAGGTTTTTCAATCTTTTAGCACAAGCATTCTTCCATTCTGGCTTACTGAAGGCATTGCCCAGTATGAAAGTTCACGTCACGGAGCAGACAGTTGGGATTCTCACAGGGATATGATTTTGCGTACCCTTAGTCTTTCCGATAAACTTCACTCATGGGCACACATGCAGGTGGGAGCCGGCAAGAGTGATGATTACGAGAAAAGCTACAATCATGGCTTTGCACTGGTCTCTTATATTGCAGAAAAGTACGGTTATGACAAAGTTGTGCAGATGGTGCGGGAAAGTGCAAAAATAAACCGGCTGGATTTTGACCGGGTGATAAAGAGTGTTCTGGGGATCTCCGGCGAACAGCTCTATGAGGAGTGGAAGAATCATCTGTTGAAAAAATATCGCCAGAAAATCACCGATATTGGTACACAGGTTTATGGAAAGAAAATCAATAAAGATGGTTTCGTCAACATGTGGCCCAGGTTCTCTCCCGATGGTTCCAGAATCTATTTCCTTTCAAATGGAAAAAATGATTATTCCAGAAAGCAGCTCTATTCTTATACCCTCAGTGATACTGTTGAGGAAAAGCAGAAGATACGGTTTGAAATGGGTATAGGCAATATTTACGATATACACGCCTCGTCCGGAAAGATCAGTTTTTCCAGTGCGCATTCAGCCAAATCCCAGCTTCCTGCCCGCATGGGTGGATCAATGGTGCTGGATCTTTTTACCGATACTCTTCCTCCCGGTAAAAAGAAGGTCAAATTGTTTCATAAGACCGAAAAGCAGCTTACACGTAAAAAAAGTGTATTCAGCTCATCATTTTCTCCTTCCGGCGACAGAATTGCTTATGCATACCGGTCAATAGACCAATTTTTCCTGTCAATTACTGATACCAGCGGGAAATTTGATAAAAAGATCTTTCCAGGGAAATCAGACAGCATCGAGATAGGGTACATTTTCAGTTTGGACTGGGCTCCAAATGGTAAAGACATTGCATTCAGCTTTATGGATAAGAAAAACCGCAAAATAGCAATTTATGATACAACCGATAATAGTTGCAAAGTATTTTGCAGCAGTGAATTTGACCAGAGAGATCCCTGCTTCAGTCCTGATGGAAAATATCTTTATTTCTCTTCAGACAGGAATGGAATTTTCAATATTTACCGTTATCATTTTGAATCGAAGAAGCTTCAACAGGTTACCAATGTTGCAGGTGGTGGTTTCTCGCCATCATTATCTCCGGATGGAAAAAAACTGGTTTATGCCGGTTATGCAAAGGATGGATATGGTATTTATCTGTTAGACAGTATCAAAGTTTTATCAGAAGAAATAGTGGAGAATCCTCTTACCCCCATGGTTAAATACCCGCTGGCCTCAGGCACCACAGCAGGAGCGCCGCAAAAAGCACTCCGTGGTGTTCCCAGGCAACTTCTGGTGATGCCTATCTTTTTGGGAGAGCAGGTCACTAATCAGGATAACAATGTTAATAAAGGTAAAACGGTTTTTAAGACCGGACTGATTTTCAATCTGATCGACCCCTGGACTCTTTCGGATATGGGTTCCGAATTGAATGGATATCTGTTTGTACAACCCAGCCAGATCGCCAAAATGCTCCGTTTCCAGAAGGGATTTTTTGATGTCAAAAATAATTATGATCTGGGAGTTTTTGGTTCCACCCGGCTTCTCCCGTTTACGCTCTCTTTTGATTACACTATGCGGGGTGTTGCAGCAAGGGACTGGTTTTTCAATGAAGTGGAAGAGGCGACTGAGATTACCAATTACAATGCCCAGATTCAGGATCTTCTTTTCAGAGTATCCCATTTTGTGGGCAGCGGTTCCAGTTCCAGAAACCAGTTAGGCCTTCATCTTTTGGGTGGTTTGGATTTCTATGACATCAGGCTTCAGCTCGATGAAGTAACTGTCTTCAAGTATAACCTGAACAAAGCATTCAGAAGTGGAGTAATGGGTACTTTTGCTGCACAGAAGTCTGAGGCTAAAAGTGCCATTTCACCTGTAGGGATAGTAGCCAAACTGCAATACGACTACTGGAATCAGCATGCACTAAAGGAGGAAAACAGTTTTTCTACTGATGATGGTTTTCTAAAGGAACGCTACGATGATTACAAGTATCATCAGGTTTTAGGGCACGCTAAAATGGGTATGCCTGCACCCTGGTTTGCACGCCATGATCTTCATTTAGACTTTATGGGAACTGCAATAAAAGTAGTCAAACAGGATACCCCCATTCCCTCTTTTTTGCTTCCGGCAGTTTGGGTTCCAGGATATTCCTATTATTACCGGGATACAAAAATCAAAAGAATCGTTCAGAATGATACGGTTAAAATCGAATACGATACGGCACAAGTCACCGGTAAGGCAGTGATTCAGGGCGAGTTGTCCTACAGATTCCCTTTGTGGCCAAGATATCTGATCGATAAAAAAATCGGGTTTCTCTACCTGGAAAGATTATATGGGGCTATCAATCTTTCTGGTGGAGCGGGCTGGGATAATCCTTCGGATTTCAAAAATTTTGATCGCGATGACTGGTTGCTTGCATTTGGGCTGGAGTTACGTCTGGAGGCTCAGAGCTTTAACAATCTTCCTTTTGCACTCAAGATTCGCTGGGATAAGGGACTGGATCAGAAGGCCCCTAGAGGTGGAAATCGTTTCACATTTGCCATCGGATATGATTTTGATAACTGGGACCTTCTTCTTCTACCGGATTATAAATCAAACAGGGCGATTTATCGTTAATCCAGTTTTTCCGGAAAATAAAGGGACCGTTCTTCTATAAGCTTTTCAACAGAGAGCTGTCCAGGTGCAACCGGTTTGTGTATAAACCCGTAGGTAAATAAAGAACCAAACAGTGGAGCTATAACTCTGGAAACTTTGCCTAAAGGGCCCATTGCTATTGTTACCAGTGGCACCTTGCAATCTTCGGTAAATCTTAGAAGTCGTGTAACATCCGCAGTGCTTCTGGCCATTGCTGCAATTTTTACGATATCTGCTCCCTGATCAAGAGCCCTGTCAACTATCGACTGCAAATCATCAACTGATGGCGTTTTGTCAAAATCGTGTTCCGAAACCAGAATCGTTTTGCCCTTACTGCAAGCAAGAATCTCTTTTGAGATAGGTGTTCCAAGCTCTATGTCTACGCAATCTACAAAGGGTACAATAGCCTGGAAAAACTCCAGACGATTGTTTCTGTTAAGATTGGTTTCACGAACAGTTCCAATTGATGGAATATCAACCGATGAACGGATTTTTTTTACATAAGAAACAGTCTGCTCAATCGAGGCAGCAAAACAATCGATTCTTAATTCAATCAGATCGATACCTTTATCTTTGAGTAAGACTATTTCCTCAACAGAGATCATTTCATCGATAATAGCCACAATTCCAGGCTTTTTTCCCAATTTTAGATTGCCTATTTTAGCCATGGTTTCTCCATTTTATGGTAATTGTTTTTTTAACTATCACTATCTCATATTCGTTCCACAATCCCACACCCAATATCCAATCTCACCCGGTGTTGTCCGGTGCTGAGGTATTGCGCCCTTTCAAGGCTATTTAGGATCAGCACATTGTTTTTATCAGCCTGAAGGACTCTATGTTATTTTACCGTTGCCCTGTACCAAGAATAAACTGAGCACGATTGTCCAGATACCGGACCAGTCCATCAGGAATACGCTTTTTCATTCCACAATCCTGCCAGATTTCCGGACTCTCCATACAGAGGTAGAGAGTGATTTCCGGGTAATGAATCTCAAACTCCTGGACCATTGCCTTATACAGCGCTGTTCTCAGGGGTCTGAAATACCGTAATTTGCCATCCATTCCGTTAATCATCTCACCGGAGAAAAGATTAAGATGATCATTTCTCTGTTTAAGGAGGTTTTTCAGTGCTGGCATAGTCCTGAATCCACCCATACTTACCCAGGCTATTTTGGATGGATTGGATATTTTTTCAAAAATATTTCTAACCACATTGCGATATTCGGATTCCCAGTTTTTGTAGATAAACATGGGATCAAAATGAAAAGCCACATAAAAACCCATCTCAATGCATTGCGCTGCTGTCTCCAGTCGCTTTTCAAGGGGAGCCGTTCCGCTCTCCATTCGCTCAATCATTGCCGGGGTATTCAAAGAAAAACCAATAATTACTTTTTGTGGTTTCCTGATAGTCTTTAATGGTTCGATATTGGTGCTTTTTGTCTTGAACTCAACAATCACGTTAGGGTAAGGTTCCAGAAGTGCGGCGATCTTTCTTGCAACGCCGGTTTTGTGCTCCGAGTACAGGCTGTCACCAAATTCACCGGTACCAAACCTTATCACCTCAGATCTGGTATTCAATTTGGCATGAACTTCTTTTTCAAGGTCATCGAAATTTTGAAACAGGATCTGGCACTGATATGGAAAATAGGCTTGCAGAATGCAATATTTGCAGTACATACCACATCCGGTGGAGGGAGTAAGGATCTGATAACCACAGCAGAGATATCCCTTGGTTCCCGGGCAGGGTTTCCAGAACTCTCCTTTATTCTGCAATTGAACTATTGCCGAACGGTCTGCAGCAGTTTCTTTATCTATCAACGGCGTTTCAAACATTTTCTAAATCCAGTTCTGATCGAGATTCAGGTTGAAAAATAATTTTATCTCAATAATAGTTTAAGGTTTAAAAACACTGATATTTTATCGGAATTAAAAAATTGACAAAAAGAGTTCAGGTGAGGTTTAGAATTTTGATGTCATAATTCAGCCTTTTATTGGAATTTTTTTTACGAAACAGCACAATGGTAAAGAAATATCAATGAGAATGGTTGTTACAAGAACTGAGTAGCTAATAATTAAATGTATTAAAACGTAATTAATTAGTTGCTTTTAATTATTTTTCTCTATCAATTATATTTTTGTGCCTGATGGAGGTTTCCATGAATAAAATTTTGTGTAGTAGTGTCTTTCTTGGCATTTTGTCCATGCAGTTGGCTGTAACTGCAGCTCCCATGATTTCTGTAGACAGTGCAGATGTCGATGCAGGTACAGTATATGAAGGCGCCGGTAAAAAAATTAAACACACATTTATCCTAAAAAATACCGGAGATGAGCCTCTGATTATACAGAAAGTCAGGGCCAGTTGTGGTTGTACAGCAGTTAATTATGATTCCATAATTCAACCAGGAGCTTCGGGAAAAGTAACTCAGGAGATAGAAAGCGGTAGAATTGGTTTTGGAGAATTCCGAAAGTTTATCACTATTTATTCGAATGCAAAAAATAGCGAATCTCTGAAGCTGTCTTTAGGTGGAGTAATGAAATCGTATATACAATTTTCTGGTAACTACATTCAGATGTCCGTTGATTCTTCCACAAAAAAACTGCAGGCGGAAATTGAATTGACCAGCACAATCAAAGATCTAAAGATCTCTGAGATTTCATTCAAATCATACAGCGATGCATCAGATGGACCTGCCTGGCAGTCTGCACTACCACTTTATGTGGACTACAAGCTCTCAGGCCCACAAGACACACAAGATAAAAAGAGCTACTCTTACCGGTTAAAAATAACTACCGACCTAATTAATAAAGAGAAACGGCAAGGGCGTTTCTTGATAAAAACCAATCATCCGCTCAAACCTGAAGTCGCTGTTGAAGGGTCGATGATCTGAAGAGAGGTTCAGGAAGCTATAGGTTTGCAATTCCCTGCCAATACTACCCCCTTATAAGGGGGGAAGTCAGAGGAAATTAAATTCAGATTTAAAATTTGATGGTCGATTTGGATAATTTTAAATGAAATATACCCATCTTTATGGTCCGGTTCAATCCAGGCGTCTGGGGATCTCCCTGGGTGTGGATATGATGCCGCTCAAGGTTTGTACACTGGATTGTGCCTATTGTGAATGCGGAAAAACTACCAGGCTTACTGTAGAACGGAAAGAGTATGTTTCCGCTGATGAAATAATCGCAGAACTTTCCGATTATTTGCAGAAAAAACCTAAACTGGATTATGTCACTTTTGGTGGTAGCGGTGAACCGACTCTGAATACCGCTCTTGGGAAATGTATAAGTTTTATCAAAAAAGAATTTACCTGTTATAAAACCGCATTACTGACTAATGGAACACTTTTCACTCTGCCTGAAGTACGTGAAGAGGTCATGCCAGTCGATCTGATATTGCCGTCGGTTGATGCCATCTCTGATGAAGCCTTCTTCAAGGTCAATCGTCCTCATCCCTCTCTGGATAACCGATGTGTTTTGGAAGGTTTAAAGTCTCTCACTAAGGAGTACAAAGGTAATCTCTGGCTGGAAATTTTCATTATACCTGGTGTAAACGATAATCCTGAAGAATTGAGCAGGTTTAAATCTTATCTTCTGGAAATCAAACCCACACGTGTACAGTTAAACAGTCTGGATCGTCCCGGAGCCTATGAATGGGTTAAAGTGGCATCGGTCGAAACTCTGAAAAAAATCGCAGAGTATTTCTCTCCTCTTCCAGTAGAGATCATTTCCAGAAATTCAAGAGAGGTGCTTCAGAATGAGATCCCCGGTATAGATGCCGAACAAACGATACTTAGTCTTATCAGTCGCCGCCCATCAACGATAGAAGAACTCTCAAGTGTCAGTGGCATTAACATTAACCATCTCTCGGTTCTGCTTGATAAGCTTGTTAAACAGGGTGATGCCGACTCAGAAATAGTCGGCAATCGATGTTTCTATAAATACCTTTCGGCGCAACATTAGAATCTTAAGCCAGACAAGTTTCAGGGAAATATATTCGGTTCTGGTTTCTTACCTCATCCTTGATTACATCCATTACGCCGGGATAGATGTTGAGCTCTCCTCCATAAGTCAGGCAGGGAATAAAGCAACCGCCTTCATGATATTCACGGCAGGCCCTTACGACTTCAGCACGAATGATATCTTCAGTCCAGTCTTCACAATCCACAACCGATGCTTCGATTCCACCCATAAGGGTTAATTTGAAGTTGGTATCTTTTTTAATTTGCATGATGTCGTTTGTGGGAAGAACACCCTGCCAGATATCGATTCCGACGTCAACCATGTCGGTTACTATAGGTTGACAGTAGCTGTCAGCGTGGTGCATGGTGATAATTCCCTGTTGCTTCATCAGCCCATAAATCTGTCTATATGGTTCTTTGAAGAATTTACGCCAGACATCTGGGTGCATAAACAAATTGTGCTTGGTTCCCCAGTCATCATGAAACATGATTACATCAGGATGAAGATGATCGATAAGAAGCTGGATATGTTTTTTCTTGAAATCGGTGATATAGGCAATCAACTCATGCATCGCCTCCGGTTCAACCAGAAAGTTGCAGAGTGTGTCTTCAAAGCCCATCATGAAGTGTAATGATTCAAAGAGGCCAGTGACAATCCAGGTCATCACAAATTTATCTTCGGCTCTTATCTTTTCTGCTGCTTCCTTTGCTTTAGACCAGTCAAACTCCATATTTTCGATATCAGGTGCCTTACAGTATTTTTGCCACTGTGTAATATCAGGGCAAACCTTGGTTTTTTCGTTAATGATAGGCATTACACCCGGATGACCCTGCTCCCAGTGAAGCGTTATGCCCCATGGATTGACTGCGGTAGATCCGGGTGCAACCGGACATAAGTAGAAAAACAGAGGGTCCCACACCTGGGGAAATGGTTCCCATCCATTAACAAAAGAATCGGGCTTGCCGTTTTTCAGAGTCTCAAATACATTTTCCTTTAACGATAACATTGTACGTTCCTCCTTAGCACTCCGATGATGAATTTAGTGTCAGTGACAATTAAGGTCAACTTTAATTAAAAAGTAACTACTCAGGTATCTGATGGCAAATGACAGAATTTATGATTGACTATTTTTTTATCAGGCAAGCCAGTTTTTTTGTGGCTACTGTTTACCGGCAACACCTATTCTCTTATTATCTCTTCAGTTTAATTAAATTTAATATTAGCCAAAAGAGGACAACAAATTAAACGGGGTTCAAGTGTTTGGCTGCGCCTTATCGTTGTTGCAAGCATATCTTCACTATACCCCTTGAAGTGTATGATTCAGTAAAATGGTGAGGCTTGCATATAAGTGGTTTTGGTAGCCAAAGTCGTCACCTTCGCTTAAAGTTATTTGGCGGAAATAAAGTTATAATTTTTGTTCCAGTGGATTGCTACAGAGGTAAGAAGGTAAACAAATCAAAATTGTATCTCGGGGAGAAATGACTTCGGAAAAAGAATTTCCTATTAGAAATTAAGCTTCGATATTATTCTTCACAAAAAACAACCAACCTAACATTTAATAATACAATTTTGTCTTCTATTATTGTAAAGCAAGGGCGCCATCATAAAGAGTGCTTCAGTTTAAAGAGAATCCATGACCAGCTTTATGGATGTAAATACATTACTTTTGGCCCGATAGATATTCGACTGGAATAATACATTTCATTACTCTCTCTGTTCCCATTTGATCTCAGGAAGCTTTTTTATATTGACTTTGAAATAGAATCCTGGATTGATCTTTTCGGGCCGCCACTGGAAAAACATGTCCCAGCATTCAAGATCGCAGCGGAAAGTAAAACTATTATGATTCCATTGATCATCATTAAAATTATAGGTACCATTCCAGCTCATGGACCAGTTTCTGGTAAAATTCAAAGATGCAGATGCACTTAGTGCATAGTACTTTTCCGGTGTGAACATCTCACCGGGGCTGTCCCGTTTCAAAGAATAGCTGTATGAGGGGCTGATGCTAATTTGCCAATCCTGGGCTCCTTTATTTCCATATTTCAAAGGATCACCACTGTCCAGTGAATCCAGAACCAAAAGATCTCCGTCCCAGAATTTCCCTTTTGCGCTCAGTGTTCCGGTGCTGAAACTGATATTCATGTTTTTCATTATGGGCATACTCAGAGAGTTGTTTTCATCGTAAAGCCAGAAAGTGGAGCTATATTTTATATTGAGTCCTTTGATGGTTGTGTTTGCATCCAGGTTAAGGTCACTCCATTTTCTGTTCTCTTTTTCGAAATCATAACTGGTGCTCATATTTACAGACAGCATATGGAATTTGAGTTCCTCAGGCTTAATTTCACCTTTTTTTTCTTTCAGGATTTTGCCATCAAACTGATTTGACAAAGAGATGTCCAGAAGTTGTGATCTTTTGCGTCCCCTGGTATAAGGTATTCCGATATCGAAAAACTCCTTTTCCTGGTCGTGTTTTGGAACAAACCTGTAACCGATGCTGGGGCTGAGAGTGTGCCGCATTCCTGCAAAGTTAAAAATCTTGAAGGGAAAAAGACCATAGAGATTAGTGGACAGGTTTACACCTGTTTGCCAGGTGATATCGCTGGCAAAAGATGAATCGTGTATATACTTGACAGGAGTAACTTTGCGATGTTCTCTTTTGATCTCTATCGTATCAGGGTTACCCCTCTGGTCGGTAGAAATGGTATCCCTGCTTATGACCGGATAGTTGTAATCATCATAACGGGTGTCTCTGAAAGAGCCTGAAAGCCTGTAGGTAATCGTGTCTTTGAGTGTATCATGCCTGATGACTGCAGTGTCCTTGTATCCATAAAAGTTTGACATGTTTGCAGAGAAACTGGGAGTGACATTTATATATTTGAAAAGCTTCTGAGTGGAATTGATACTGAAAGAATGGTTCATCCCCGGATGCCAGGATACTTTCGGAGAATCATTTCTGTCGATGGTGTGCTTTACAATCCCTTTAGTACTGTAACTGTAAAAAATGGAGTTATACCATTTTGAACTGTCCGGGCTTATCGATTCTGGTAAAGAAATCAGTGGACGGTTCTGTAAACTGAAATTAAAAGAGGGAAGATCCTCACTGATATTATCTGTCTGAAGATCGTGAGTGCGTTGCCAGTTGAGGTTGGCACTTGCATTGATTGATTCAAAGCGTCTGGAAAGTGACATGTTTGCGGTGAGTTTCTGATTGACCAGTTCGGTTGAATCTTCCGAATAATCTTTGAAAAAATTTTTGGTTGTGATAAGATTACCTGTGCCGGTAAGTCTGGTAAGCCCATCGGGTGTCAGATTCTGATTATGATAGTAATTAAGTGCGAATTCATGATTATTGGAAATACCTTCACTGTATCTTCTGCTGTAGGCGTATCGTGCAGAAATGCTTCCGTCCAGCAGATATCTTTTTGCATATCTGCTTTGTACTTCCATGACAAAATCATTGAATTCAGCAACTTTACTTCTGAATAGAAAGTCTACATAGTCGTTTGGAGCAAGATAATATCCGATATTTTCTATATAACCGCCCCTGCCAAAATTACCTCCCACAGCCGGGGTAAGAAATCCGCTTCGACGATCTCTGTTTAAGGGAAAAATGAAATAGGGAAGGACCGCAACCGGAGCATCACCAATGTTAAGCACAATCGGTTTGGCAATTATTTTATCTTTTGGTATAAGCTTGATTTTTTGACCGTAAAAGTAGTAATGTGGAGTATCTATGTGAGCGCAGGTTGTATAATCTCCCTGATCCACATAGAGTTCGTTTTGCTCGGATTTGATGATATTCTGGCCTGTAAAATAGCCGTCATCCAGGTGTGTTGAGGCATAACGTACCCGCCCTCTGCGGGTCTTTATGTTGTACACCATATAATCGCCATAGGTGGTATCTTTGCCTTCAATCAGTTGTGGAGAACCCGATGCAGTAAAAAGATTATTATTTATGGAGTAGAAAATGGTGTCTGCAAACAGAGCCATATTCTGATATTTAATCTCTGCTTTACCTGCAAGATGGAGTATTTTCTCCTCAGCATCATAACTGATATAATCAGATTGATAATAGATCGTGTCAGTAATATCTTGTTGTTTTTTTTTAGGGTTGGCAGTTAAACTATCGCATTCCTTTTGAGGATTGAGAGCCTTCGAACTATCAGCATCTTCACCCGAAACTGTAATTGCGGCAAAAAAAAACGATATTATAAGAATTAAGTTTTTGATAGATTTCTGGGGCATTATTTCGGGTCCAGACAGTACCGTCCTATTCTCACTATTATATTACTCTAAAACGTTGTATCTACTCAGCAATTCCAGGTAGCCAAATACCAAATTTCAAACAAAGACAAAAAAAAGAGAAACAGAGCTCAATTGATATTCAGTAGCTACATTGAATTTTGTTATTCCCTTTTGGAATTTAGAATTTTGGAATTTGTTTAGGATTTAAGAATTGTGATTGAAATTTCATAATCTGATCAGAATAGCTCCAGTAGTTACGAAACGTTATACTAAAAATAATTCCTGTTGTACAATTATAGTAATCCAACTGTTTTAATGTTTGAGAAAAAACTACTTTTTGGGCAGATTGTATATTAAACCTAAATTGGACAATTCCATTTTCGCAGTGTAGGAATTATGAATAAATTTTTAGTTTTAATTTTCATTACAGGTTTTTATTTCAAACTGTTCACAGCCACTGAAGCTGATTCGATTGGAACTGTTGATATACTTAATTCAAATGACAGTTTAAGAACAGAGAAAAATTCGGAGATTGAAACAGGGAAATCGACTCTGATAATCAGTTCTAAACCTTCAGAGGCAATTGTTCTGATTAACGATTCTGTGAGAGGTGTAACTCCGCTCAACATCTCAGATGTTGATACTGGTGTTCTGACAATTACGCTGAAAAAAAAGGGATGCTATCTAAAAAAAGTGGAACTGAGAATCGATTCCGTTCAGAAGAAGGAGTTGCATTTTGTTCTTCAGCAACCCTCCAGTCTTCATATTATCACTGACCCTGCAGGTGCAACTTTGTATCTTGATCAGAAATCTGTGGGCAAATCTCCCTGTTCCATCAAGCAGCTTAAGCCGGGAGAATATCTCATTGGTGCAGAAATGGAAAACTACCAGAGCATAAAACAGGCTCACAATCTTGAGAGCAATGTTTCTGACACTGTTAAACTTACTCTGAAACATACGGCTGCATATCTTGATTCGATCAGGGCATCTGAGATTCAAGAAAAAAAACGGCAGAAACTGTTTAACAGGTTTTTCATCGGAGGAACATTTGCGCTTTTTGGTCTTGTTCTGTTGATTATTGAAGCCAAAGAGTGATCTCTTTTATGCGATTTTCCATGTTCTCCAAAATCCTATTCTGGCAATTGCTTACTGCTTTTTTTTCATCTCATCTTTATAGCCAGTATCATTCTGTGAGTGGCGGTACTTTTTTGATGGGAAATTCAGAAAATGATGCAGAGGAGGATGAAAAACCTGAACATGAGGTTTTCCTTTCAGCTTATAAAATCGGAAAGTATGAAGTTAGCTTTGCGCAGTATGATTCTTGTGTTCGCTCCGGAGAGTGCACACCAGCTCACTATGATGACGGGAAATGTTTGGCCTGGAATGGAAATAAGTTTATTAAGGTTACGGTTCCGGAGAGTTATCGCACTCCCGATAAACCAGTGGTTTGTGTCACCTGGTACCAGGCTGTGACATATTGTAAATCAAAGGGGATGAAACTTCCAAGTGAGGCACAATGGGAGTATGCTGCCAGAGCAGGGACTTCAAACCGATATTCCTGGGGTGATTCATCACCTTCAAAGGATAAGTGTGCTTTTAACGGTAAACTTGAAAACAGTGGATCTTACAGTCCAAACAACTGGGGGCTGTACGATATGACGGGAAATGTATGGGAATGGACCAGTGATTTGTATGGTAAACAATACTATTCGATATCACAAAATCAGAATCCCACAGGTCCGGATGCGGGATTTTACAGAGTTATTCGTGGTGGAGGTTTTTACAGTGGTCCTTCCCAGCTTCGTATTTCAAACCGTCATTGGTTTTCACCTGATTTTGCAGAGTTAAGTATCGGGTTTCGTTGCGCCAGATAAAAAACGGCTCAAAAAGGTTCGGAGTGAAATTATGCTTCAATTAATACTGATAAGCATACTTTTTTCAACTGTCAGCTCGGATACAGAGCATTCAATTAATGTGAACCGTTATGGGCGGCAAATTCAACTGGATGGATTTCTGTTAGAATGGAACGCTCAATCTGCTTATCCATGGAAAAACAAGGATCAGTTGTGGTATGTTGATGTAATATCCACAAAAGAAGGGTTATCCGGCTATATTCGTTCAGACAGTTCTGTCAATTGCTCTTCATGGACATTTTCTTTCAGACAATCTTCCGTGAAAGAACCTGTAAGGATACAAATCCCGTCTTCCGAAAGCAATATTTACAAGATTGATCGTAAACTTTTCGATAAACAGGGAATAATTACTATTGAGTGGCTTATTCCCTGGAACTACATTGCTTTTGACAGTACTGGTGATTATCAATTGTTACTGACTGGAACAAGCAACTGTGGAGATTCCTTGTCGGGGCTACAGATTTCTGGAAGCAATAAACAAGAAAGGGAGAATATATCGATGACGTCGCTAATTCTCCGGGTAATATTATTAATAGTTCTGATTGTTATTTATCTTATAGTAAACGCTAAGGTTCGAGAGCAAAACCAGAGGAAAAAAGATAAAAGGGAACAGGGTACAGAAATTAAAACTTGATCGGATGATATTTCAAAAGAACCGTTTTGTGATGCATCATTGGGATTATATCAATCAGTTATGAATGTATCAAAAACAGTTCCGGTTAGAAAAAGCAGAAAATAATTAAGATTTGGATTCTATATCTTCAATGAGGATAGATTCATCGATAAGAAGTATAGGAATATCTTCTCTGACAGGGTAGAGGTATTTGCGATCTTCTCTTATAAGGCCTGTATCGATAGGTTCTTTGATCAGTTCACCTGCTCTGTTTTTTAAGGCACCTTTTTTTATCAACTGGTTTATTTTATCAACAAGTTCCTGATCGGCCAGCACCAGATCCTGTTTAGTCTCAGGACAGCAAAGGATATTAAGCAGTTCTTTATCTACCATGACTATTCTCCTGTAAAAAAAGTTGCAGAAACTGATCTTTTTAGTGATTATTCTGCTGAAATGTAGAATATAGTGCTTGTGAGAACCATACCGCAAACGTTAGAACGGAATTTTAAGAGATTAAGGTAACCCCGGGCCTGAAGCTTGCGTTAAAAAGAATGATCTCCCAATAGCTCTCCCTAAGGGGCGAGTGGTTGCAGGCCTGGGTTATTCGTATGGAATACAATTCATGAATTGTTTAATTGTTGCCAACAGTCGCATAGCGTAAAAATTTGGGTTTATTCCAGAAATTGATGGAATTGCCATCAATGTAAATGAACCACATTTTATAAAGTGCCGACATTTATTTTAACCTAAATTTCACAGTTGGATGCGACACATTCGCGTTCCGATAATAATCGGGAAGCCATTGCCGGTGTTTCGACTTTATCACCCCTCCGATAAAGCCTTCAACACCTTCAAGTTTTATAAATTCAATATTTTTTGCGAACTGCATCCACTCCAACTGCGGGAATTTGGTTAACTACTGAAACTGATTAATTTCAGAATGAATTATGTAAAGACGATCGATTCGAAAAAATGAAGGTAAATAGACCTGGTTCTCTTAATTTTACCGATTATATAAAGAAGCTTCCACCCCAATGGGTAATTGAACATTTTCTAAAGGGCTCAGAGGGCCCAAGGAAAATTCTCTCATCCAGTATGATTGAGGATGCGGTAAGGAAATTCGGTACATCTGAAGAGTTGTGCAAAAAGTATCTGCAGTTGCCTTTTGATTTACAGTACCGGTGTGCACAGGTCTATCTTAGTGGAGATCATGGAGTAACACTTAAGACATCCAACCCATTTGATGATCCTCTTCTGCTTACTTTCCTTACCTATGCAGCCATATCAAATGATGGGACCGTAAGAATATTCGGTTTTGATCAGTTTGAGAAGCATTTGCAGCCTGAATTGATTAAAGTCCTGCTTAAAGAATCGGTTGTAGAGCAGATGCCCCCATCATCAGAGACATTTCCATGGAGAGTTTTAAATGATATTGCCACAATTGCAGGGTTATGTTTTCAAGGCAGCATCCTCAAAAAACGAAATGGCGGCTTTAACAGAGCATCAATGAATCTTTTAAAGAAGCTTATCAGTACAGGGGCTTTGAATACCAAAAAAAGTGAGTACGTGTATTCTGTTGCCATCGCATATCTTCAGAAGAAAAAAATGGTAATTGAAACAGAATCCGATTATCGGCTGGTTTTGCCGCTGTTTTCCAACTGGCTGACAGAGAAAATATCTAGCAGGCTTCATGATATAGAGACGTTTTGTTTTGAATTTTCTGGTGGCTGGAATCGTGAATTGATTTTAGCCCTTATTAAATCGAACAATAACTGGATCTCATACAGAATATTTCCAGAGCAGGATCAGCAGGATGCTATCGATGCTTTATATGCGCTTTGGTTCTGTGGCCTTATTGATTTGCAGTATAAGGGTGAGGAGATCGTATTTAGTAAATCGAAGCTTGCTGAAAAAAAGTCGGTAGAGAAGAAACAGGAAGTAGTAGTAATGCCGAATTTCTCAACCATAATACCCCAGGAGGTTGATCCGGCAGAGCTGTTTTGGTTTAATGAACTGGGATTGCTACAATCTTTGGATCGGGTTTACTGGGGAAAGATTAGTAAACAGGTCATACTAAACAGTTGTACCCGTGGAATTGATTCGGCTCAGATACTGGAAAAGCTAAGTAGCTGGAAAGCACCGTTGAATGTGTTGGAAACGGTTCGTGAATGGATTCGGGAATTTTTACGTCTATATATAACTGATCAGAGTATATTGGTTTCCAGTGATGAAAAAGTGACCATGCAGATTAATTCTTATGAACCGATCAGGTCCTTTCTCGAACCTGTCAAGGCACATGCAGTTTTCAGAATAAAGAAGGGGTGCGAAAATAAAGTAAGAGAGAGTCTGCAGAGTCTGGGTTTTGATACCCGTATGCCCGGACAGGATAAACCCGCTGAATCAATTGAACCGGTCTCTCAGGAAACAGAAACTCAGCTTGCAACTGTCTGGAAGCCAGTTACAGAAGTTGAAAAGCCGATAGAACAGACACCTTCACCTATGAGAGGAACCAAATACGGCAGTGAATTGAAAGTTCTGGACACTAGTGAGATTGTTCATGTGATCGATTATGCAATATTGACCGGGGGAGTAGTCAGTTTTGATTATGAGGGAAGTCCATATTTAAAACAGGGAATTTATACTGTGAAGCCGCTTTCTTTTCAAAAAGGGATTGATCCTGCATTTGAGGGCGAGGTTACCCGTACAAAATCCAAAAAAATGTTTTACCTCAGAAAAATTCGCAAGATCGGGGTTATACAATAATGAGTGGTAAATTTGTACATCTTCATAATCATACAGAGTACAGTTTTCTGGATGGGGCGATACGGATAAAGGACCTGGTAAAGAAGACTGTTGAGTTTGGCATGCCAGCGGTGGCCTTGACAGATCATGGCGGTTTGTTTGGAGCTGTTGAATTTTTCGAAACATGCAAAGCATCGGAGGTAAAACCGGTTCTGGGTATGGAGGCATATCTTGCTCCCAAGTCACGTTTTGAAAAAAGCACCATTAAAGATGAATATTCTTATTACCACCTGATTTTACTTGCTGAAAACAATGTCGGATGGAAAAATCTGATGCGTTTAAGCAGTGTGGGTTACAAGGAGGGTTTCTATTATAAACCCCGTATCGATATTGAGATTCTCAGAAAGTGCAGTGAGGGTTTGATAGCTACGTCCGCCTGTGTCGCAGGTGCTATTCCAAGAGCACTGCTTCAAGGGAACCGTCAACTGGCAAAGACCATTGCAGAGGAATACCTGTCGATCTTCGGTGAAGGTAATTTTTACTTTGAACTTCAGAATCATGGTATTGAAGAGGAAAAGATCGCTTGCGATGAGATGATATGTCTTGGCCGGGAGATGGGGATACCATTTATCGTGGCTAATGATGCACACTATCTTTGTAAAGAGGATGCTCAATCTCATGAATTGCTTCTCTGTATTCAGACTGGTACTACTCTGAATGATCCCAAAAGATTCCGTTTCCCCACGGATCAGCTTTATTACAAATCAATGGAAGAAATGGCTGCTCTGTTTCCTGAAATACCTGAAGCCATGAGTAATACTGTTGATATTGCTGAAAGGTGCAATGTTTCTATAAAAGCCAAACCTCAGCTTCCGGTTCCAGAAGTACCACAGGGCTTTACCAATCCTGAAGAATATCTGGGGGCTCTTGCTAAAATGGGGCTCAAAGAAAAATATACGGAGATCACACCGGTATTGGAGGAACGGCTTAATTATGAGCTGCAGATAATCTGCTCAATGGGATTTGCCGGGTATTTCCTCATTGTTCGGGATTTTGTCCAGGCAGCGCAGAAAATGGGAGTTATGGTAGGATGCAGAGGTTCTGCGGCTGGAAGTCTGGTTGCTTTTGTCATAGGGATCACCAGCGTAGATCCTATTAAGTTTGATCTTATCTTTGAACGTTTTCTTAATCCAGAGCGTGTTTCCATGCCTGATGCTGACATCGATTTTGCAGATCGCGATCGTTATAAAGTCATCGATTATGTTATCCAAAAATATGGCAGGGAAGCAGTTTGTCAGATAATTAATTTTGGCAGAATGAAAGCCAAGATGGTGGTAAAGGATGTAGCCAGGGTGATGGGAATTTCGGTTTCAGAGGCAAACCGTTTGTCCTCATTGGTAACTGAAAAAAACCTGGAAAAATCACTGGCTGTAAATAATGAACTGGTTACTACTATAAAGAACAACCCTCAGTATACTGAGCTTTTTCGTCATGCCGGAGTGCTTGAGGGACTCTGCAGGCAGGCCGGAATGCATGCCGGGGGAGTAATTATTGCACCTGGAGAAGTTGTAAACTGGGCACCACTTTTTAAACAACCGGGTGCAGATATAGTGATGACCCAATTCGATATGAATTATGTGGAAAAAGTCGGTCTCATCAAAATGGACTTTCTTGGCCTTCGCACCCTGACTGTGTTACAGGAAACGCTAAGACTTATCCAGAAATATCACAATATTAAAATCGATCTGTGGAAGCTTCAGGATGGAGATCCCAAAACTTATGAACTCTTTGGCAAAGGAGAAACAACAGGAGTATTTCAGTTTGAGTCAAATGGCATGCAGGATTATTTACGTAAACTCAAACCAACCTGCGTAGAAGATCTCATAGCTATGACCGCCCTCTATCGACCGGGGCCTATGGATAATATCGATACCTATATCCACCGTAAACATGGAAAAGAAGCTGTTGTGTATCTGCATCCTATGCTTGCTGAAATTCTGGATGTTACATACGGGGTTATCATCTATCAGGAACAGGTTATGCGTATCGCTCAAAAAATGGGCGGCTTTACTCTGGGACAGGCTGATGTGTTGCGTAAAGCAATGGGGAAGAAAAAGGCCGATGTCATGGAGGAGATGGGGAAAAAATTTGTGGATGGTGCAGTGTCCAAAGGTATCGATTCAAAAATTGCCAAAGATGTTTTTGATTTAATGGCAAAATTTGCAGAGTATGGATTTAACAAGGCTCATGCTACCGTTTATGCACATGTTTCCTATCAGGCTGCATACTTGAAAGCCCATTATCCTCTGGAATATATGACCGCTAACCTGACATCCTGGATAGGAAACCAGGACAGCTTTCTTGTAATGAAAAATGAAGCTGAACGGATGGGCATAAAGATACTTCCCCCCGATGTAAATTCGAGTGACATCGAATGCAGTATTGATAACGGAAATATTCGCCTGGGCATGGGTGCAATAAAGAATGTAGGTAAGGGTGGTGAATCAATTATTGAGGCCCGTTCCAAAAAAGGTAAATTCAGCTCGATATTTGATCTGGCTAAATCTGTCGACCTGAGAATTGTAAATAAAAAATGTCTTGAATCGCTTATCTGCGCTGGTGCACTTGATTGTCTTCAGGGCACAAGGGCACAACTATTTGAAAGCATAGATAAGGCTATTGAGTATGGGGGAAGTTTTCAGAAAGAAAGATTGTCCGGGCAGGTTAATCTCTTTGATAGTCTTTTTGCCAATTCTGATAATATTGAAACCCAAATACCCGAACCCTCCCTTCCTGATACTTCGCCATGGCCTTATAATCAGTTACTACAACGTGAAAAGGAAATCTTAGGTTTTTATATAAGCGGGCATCCTCTGGATCGCTATAAAGATGAAATAAGAGGATTTTCAACCATTTCATTAAAAAAAGAATCTTTAAACGAATTAAAAGACTCAGCTTCTGTCACGGTGGGCGGGCTTATTACTAGTCTTAAAACTCATACACAGCGTGATGGCAGGATAATGGCGTTTCTAGAACTTGAAGAGTTTGAAGGCTCAATTGAGCTTCTTGTATTCAGTGATGCTTATGAGAAGTTCAGTCATTTGCTGGCTGTGGATAGTATGGTCCTGATCCATGGTCAGATAAGCAAACGTGATGGTGAAGAAAAACCCAAACTGAGAGTGGAAAATTGTATCTCACTGGCAGAGAGCAGGGATAAGTTGGCTCGCAGTGTCCATATACAACTTAATACTCAGGCTTTGGAAAAGGAATTCATACAAGATATTTACAAACAATGTAAGAACATGAAGGGTGAATGTTCCTTGGTAATACATTTGATAACAGAAGATCAGAAAGAATGTAAAATTCGTGCCAGGAATCTCAAGGTAAGTGCTGCACCAGATTTAATTAAGGATCTTCGTGAAAAAATAGGAAAGGAAAATGTATGGATAGGCAAAAATGCAGCCTGAACTTTATGGACTTAATCCGGATACCAATTTTCCTGTTATGGGTTATCTTTAGTACGGTTGTTTACAGTATCGGATGCATTTTTTTCACACTGTTTGCTCCTTCCATATCCAGATACATCGGTAGACTGTGGATAATTCATGTCCTGTGGATGGGGGGAGTTAAAATCGTGGTGGATGGTCTTGAGAAGCTGGATATTAACAAAAGATACGTTTTCGTCTCCAATCATCAGAGTGCATTAGATATTCCTGCGATTATCGCTGGTTTGAAACATTATGTGAGTTTCATTGCCAAAAAAGAATTGTTCATGATTCCTTTTTTTGGCTGGGGAATTTCGGCTATGGGGCATATCCGTATAGATAGATCAAACCCACGAAAAGCCAAAAGCTCTCTGGATAAAGCAGTAGAGCAGCTGAAAAAATTAAATACTTCATTAATACTGTTTCCAGAAGGTACTCGCAGCTTAGATGGACAATTGGGGGAATTTAAGCAGGGAAGTTTCGCTTTGGCTCTTAAGGCTGGTGTTCAGATGGTCCCACTGACAATTAAAGATGCTATGTTAAGATTACCAAAAAAATCTTTGAGAATTAATCCCGGTACAATTCATCTTCAAATCGGTGACCCAATAGATATTACCCCACAAACCACTAAAGCTGAGATCTGCCAAAAGGCTTACGATGTGATTAAAAGATCTTTAGAACAGCATTCAACTAAGAAATAAGAGATATGGAAAAAGTTGCTCTAAGAAAAGCAAACCTCTTAGGGTGAAATCAAAGCCACAACCTTTGGATGTGGTCGTTTACTTAGAAGCGATCTGGAAAAATCTTTATTAAAGAATAGGAATGAAAAATTTTCAGGGCTTATCTCTGAATCGGTGCGAATAGAGTTAAAAAAAAATAAAGGGAACTTTTCAGTTCCCTTTACCTCAGGCTTGCGCCTGATACCCCATCATCATCACACACATCTGCCATTCTTCATGGCATAACACCTGTAATATAATTACAGCAACGGCTGTGCCAAAACTGTTTTTTATTAAATATGCACTTTAATGTACATAGGCGGCATATTTTTTAGTTTTTAATTAATAGCGAGTAAATTCTTTATGAGTTATTCTTGTACAATTCGGGCAAAATTACCGAAAAAGGAAATTAATGACCAAAGCCTAAAGAAAAAGAAATGGAACTAACAAAAAAGCTGCCTATCTATTTTTAACATCAAGAATTTCCCAACCAAACCGTTTCGCATATTTGCGAAGTTTACAATCGGGATTAACTGCTATAGGATGCTCAACAGCATTCATCACAAACCGATCAGAGTATACATTGGCATAAAGAAATGATCTGTCCGGATCAAAATGGTACTCCTTTTTCAGTTCTCTTAAAACCTCCAGCTTTCCTATACCATAAGGCATTATACCATAAACAGTTCCAGTATATTTGCCCATGCATGTTTCTAACGTAGTAGCCTTATAACCGTGTAACTGAAGTTTCCTGACAAAGCAAGCTGCAATCAAATCAAGAGTCCCTGTAAGCAACAGTAAAAGATCGCCTCTGGCCCGGTGTTGATTAATCCTGTTCCGCATTTGTGGAAATACAAAATCATCAATGCGCGGTTCAAAATAGAATCGGGCTATGTCCTGAAGCTTTTTGAAATCTTTATTTCTCAGATATGCTTTATTTATCCTGGTGATGGCATGCAGATTTCCTCTGGTTTTCCAGATAGCAGCAAACATTTGCACCAGATTTAAGGGAGATAGAATACCATTGCGTAGCAGATAAAAAATGAAAGTTTTCTCAGCACTGGTATGAGGAATCAATGTACCATCAAGATCAAAAATTGCTGCTGATTTTAACTCCGCCATCAAAGCAACTCCAATTTTTCTACTTCCTGTTAACAGACTACCTTTAAACCTAAAAACCGCAGCAGGTGACGATGAAGAACCGT
>CAYYNL010000036.1:0-30377 GCA_964472925.1 uncultured Fibrobacter sp.
TATACCGCCAGTTTCGATAGTCTGAACCTTACCATCTTTGCCATCGATACGGATTAACCGGGGATGTCCCGCCTGTGAGTATGACATGTATTTACCATCGGGACTAATAATCAGACAGATTGCAGTAGCAAACAGTCTTTCATCAAAATTGACTCTCATGGTATCATTTACAGCACAGAGCAGATTCTTTGCAGATGTTTCATTGCGGCCCTCATTTCTAAACGAACTGCGTAGTAGTGTCATTAACATGGCCGCAGGAACCCCTTTACCGCAAACATCAGCAATAACTACAATCCAGTATCCCAAATCGTTCCGGAAATAATCAAGATAATCGCCGCCAATTTCATAAGCAGGTGAGTAAAGGCCCTTAAGGTTTATACCTGGTATAGAGGGTTTATGATTTGGGGTCAACCGTTGCTGAATATTACGAGCCGCCAGGAGCTCTCCTTTTAGCTGTGCCTTTTCATTGAGTTCTTTTTGGAAAATGGCATTACTTAGACAGACTGCAGATTGTGAGGCAAGAGTAAGGACAACATTTTTCTCCTCCTCAAAGTGTCGATGAGCACCTTTCTTTGCAAAAAGCTGCAAATAACCCACAAGCCGATTATCTGCCAAAAGAGGAATTCCGATATAATAGGGGTAATGACCCAATTGACTCCAGAAATTGAAGTCAGAGACATTTAAGATCCAGTTTTTAATTATTACCGGATTAGTGCAGTTTTGTGGTGAGAACACTTTTGTCGCTTCTTTGAAGATTGTCTGCTGCATCTCCGGAGAAAGTAAACCGTTTGCCCCCATACACTCAAACCATTTACTACCGGTAATGCAAAGAGAGGCTACCGAATCTCCCATAATTGAGTAGAATGACTTAAGAATTACCTTTGCCAGTTCACTTATATTGTTGCATTGGGCCATCTTAAAAGATGCTGCGGTAATAAAATCCAATTGCGAAATACGTTTTTTGAGATTGGTATTAGCCTTTTGAAGATCCAAGGTGCGAAGATGCACCCGCTTTTCGAGTTCGCTTTTTGCTTTCTGGAGTTCGTTTTCATACATTTTAATTTCTGTGATATCCCGCGATATTCCAAATGTTCCAACTATCTTCCCATGCTCGTCTCTAATAGGAAGCTTGGAGGTAAAAACCCACTTTTCTGGCATGCCTTCAGCAGTTTCTCGTTCGAGCTTTCCCAGAACTGGCTCTCCAGTTTCAATTATTCGCTTTTCATCTGCAAATGCAGCCTGGGCATGTTCTGGAGGGAAAAAGTCAAAATCGGTTTTCCCTATTGCATCTTCAGGAGATTTAACAAATTGCATCGCCGGATGTGCCTTGCTGATTCTTGTGTAACGGCTGTTAAGATCTTTGAAATAAATTGCATCTTTTGAGTGATTCAGCAGTATGTGCAGCATGTCCCGCTCTTGGACCAAAGCTGCTTCTGATTCAGTTAATACAGAAATATCATGATTTATGCCAAATGTACCGATAATAGTTTTGCTCTGCTGATCCATAACCGGAAACCTGGAAACAGTGATCCAGCGAGTTGCACTTCCATCAATTTCAATTTTTTCTACTTTTCCGACAATTGGTTTCCCACTGGAGATAATAAGTTGTTCATCCTGATAGAACACCTGGGCTATCTCAGCAGGAAAAAAATCAAAGTCAGTTTTACCGATTACACTGTTGAGGTCTGTGACATTATGCCGTTTCATCCACCCCTGATTAACCATGGTGAATCGGGACTGAAGATCTTTAAAATAGAGATCATCTGGTATGTTTTGAAACAAAAGATCAAAATACAAAGCCTTCAGTTGAATCGAGGAGAAATTTATATTAATTGGCGACATCTCTGTACGTGTTTTCTCAAGTGAATTATCATCATTAACACACATTGAGACCCTCTTATTAAATAGTAAAGGCCCTCGGTATATCTGGTTGGTACTCCAGATAAAAATTACAGGAAGCAAAACAGTAATGGCCTTTATTGTTAAGACTGCCTATTTTTATAGAGACTATCTAAAATGCCACTGGTTTAATAATTGTATCGGTGTTACCTGAAAAAGGCAATGGAAACTATTGTTGTATGCATAGACATTAAAATTGAAACTGTGAAAAGAGAAATTATAAACTCAAAATCAGCTCTGAAGATTAATTTATTCTGAAGTGTCGACTTCAAAAGAGATAAATAAACGCTGACCGCCACGGAAAATTTGCAGCACTACTGCTTGTCTATATCTGATACTACTGTCATACTTCTGAAAATCAGTAGGTGAACCGATATCAACCCATTTACCTCCAGATGCCTTTGCTTGCATGATAAGATCACCAGGTGAGAGCAGCGTACGCTCATCGAATATGTCAGGTGCGATTTTGGTCACGATCACTCCTGAGAACTCATCAGGAATTTTAAAACGGGATCTGAGTGCAGAAGTAAGTTCTGTAACCCCGATTCCTAAACGGTTATCCACTTCTCCTCTCTGGGGCCTTGAACGCTGCTGTAAGGGATGCTGCTTTTGAAGTGCTTCTGCCGTCCGTTCGATAGGAATCAGTGTAACCTCTCTTTTTTTACCGTTTCTTAGAAGAGCAAGCGGCACTTTTTGTCCTGGCCTTACAAGTGCGATATCGTTACGCAACTGATTGGCATTTTCAACAACTTTTCCTGACACATTTACGATGATATCACCTGCTCTTATACCAGCTTTATCTGCCGGCTGCCCTGGAATTACATCTGCAACTATGGCTCCATCTGTAGTTTTCAGATCCAGTGCCTTCTGCAGTGATGGCGTAATGTCCTGAATAGAGATTCCTGCATATCCTCTGATCACTCTTCCTTCGTAAACCAAATCCTCCATCACTCTGACTGCAAGATTTATTGGAATGGCAAAACCCACCCCCATAAATCCACCGGTTTCTGAGAAGATCAATGTGTTTATTCCCATTACTGCGCCATCCAGATTTACCAGGGGGCCACCCGAATTCCCCGGATTGATCGCTGCATCTGTCTGGATAAAATTCTGGAAAGTTAAAGGCTCAACTACCTCTCTTCCCAGTGCTGAAATAATACCGGAAGTAATAGTCGAGGTTAGGGCGAAGGGGTTTCCTATGGCGGCTATCCAGTCGCCTACCTCCAGACTGTCGGAATTACCCAGATAAACCGGTCTGAGCTCTGGTAACTTTCCGATAAGTTTCAAAACAGCAATGTCACTTAGAGAATCAAAACCGATGACCTCTGCTGGGAACAAATTTCCATTAGCCAGAAGCACCTCAATCTTGTCTGCATCGGCAATCACATGAAAATTGGTAAGGATGTATCCTTTTTCTGAAACAATAAAACCAGACCCAAGGCTCTGGATACGATGTTCCTCCTGCTGCTGTGGAGTGGGTGCTGGTATCGAGTTGTCCAAATGAGTCGGGATCACCGATACCACCGATTTAATCACCGCCTGGGCGATTCTCACAAATGCTTTACTGAAAGGTCCAGGATCAGCCTCTTTTGATTTAACCGGAGCTGAATCGGCTCCAAACTTTATTGATCCCCGCTCAGGCCTCCGGGAATTGACATCTATCACCAACATAAAAACCGAAATTGTCAAAACAATCCACTTCACCACTGCTCCTTTGAAAGAACATGCCCCTTTTAGCATTGCGACCCGCAATACAAATGCCAGAAGAAAATTTCTCGAAATGCTTTCCATCTTTGTGCAATTGGTACATATTGTGCTTTTTTATCTGAAGAAAAGATGGTATCATTAGAAAATGGCAAGGTTACATATGCATAAGCTTGTGTTCAGTTTAAAAGCAGGACTCTTTTTATTGACATTCTTAAACGGTGCAGTCTGCAGCCAGATAGAACAGTTGCCAGCGACAGCGATGCCTTCAATGGATAACTCGTTATTTTATACCGGGGTCTTGGGAACAATACATAAAAGCAAAACACCCAACACAAGCAGGATTCATCTGAGAGGAGAATTCTATTTCACTAATGCCGATTATTCCAGAGCTGCTTTTGATGGTGTTCCTGAGGAACTGGATAATTTCGCATATTCTTCCACCATTGCTTCCATGTTTCAGTTGTTAAGATCAGGAAGTCTATTTCGGCAGATTGCTTTCACTATCGGAACCCAGCAGGGATTGACCAATAATCAGCTCTCATCAAATCAGCTTCAGTGGTGGTATGAAGCAAATTTTTTCTCAGGATTTGTGTTTGTCTTTCCCCATAATATCTGTGGCGCTGTTTCCTATTTACTTGCAACAGCTCCCAATATCGGAGAGGTTTCCAATGAGCTCGAACTGGCAATTTCCTGGCTAGGCAGAGCTTCGGGTAAATGGAATTTATCTCTAGAAGCAGCTATTCCTTTGGGCGAATCCAAGGGATTTCTGATACAGGCAGGAACCGATCCATCAATAAAGTTCTTCCAAAAAAGTAAACTTCCTCTCTCCCTCTCTTTTCCCCTGCGAATAGGTGCAGGTCTCTTTGGATATCATGTACCAGAGACCGATTTCTCCGGATACCTCAGTGCTGGACTGACTGCTAAATTAGCTCCCCTATCGATTCAGGATATCTATGGAAGATGGGAATTTCTGATAGGTGCCGATCTGATAGCCCGCAACGATCAGCTTGCCAATGCGGATTTTCCTGATGACAAAGGAGGAAATGTTATTGTGGTGGGAAGAGTGGGTTTTCAGTTTTTGTATTAAGGCCACTAATTAGGGATGGCGTCAATAAACTATTGGAACATTCATTTTCAAAGCCCCTGTTTCTTCAGTAATCACACCAGCAGCTTTTTGCAGTTTTGATAAAAGAGCACCGGAAAGCAAAACATCCTCCTGCAAAGCAGTTTCTGTATCTTCACTGCTATCGGGAGTTTTGCCAAAAAAACGTGCCCAAAAGGATGGACGTTTGGGAAATCGTTTAACCTGGACCGGTCGTTTATCAGGGATACCCAGAATCTTTTTCGCAGCCTGAACCGCCTCGTAAAATCCTCCAAGCGTATCGACCAGCCCCAGCTTAAGAGCCTCATCACCAGTATAAATCCGTCCCTTGGCGATTTTCTGAACCTCTTCTATGGGAAGCTTTCTTCCGGAAGCTACTTTACTTACAAAATCATGGTAAACCGTATCTAAAGATCGCTCAATGTAATTCCATTGTTCTTCGGTGAAGTTGCTGGTAGGAGACCAGATCGTAGCATTGGGGCTGGTACTTACATAACTTGTGGTAATACCAAGTTTGTTATAAAAACCTTCGGTAACAAATTTACCACTGACCACCCCGATCGAACCGGTAATAGTAGAAGGATTAGCAATTATCTTTTCTGCATTCATTGCTACAAAATATCCCCCGGACCCTGCGACTGCACCCATGGTTACAATAACCGGTTTTCCTGCCTTTTGTGCTCTGACCGTTTCTCTCCAGATCATGTCGGAGCCGATATGGGAACCGCCCGGACTGTTGATCCTGAAAATGATAACTCCTATCGATTTATCCTTGATTGCAGCCCTGAATGCGGCACTGATCGTCTTGGCACCCATGACCATTTCACCACTGAGAGGATTATAGCTGCTTTTCCCCTGAATAATAGCTCCATCACCTTGGATCAGTGCAGCAGCTTTTCTCCCGGCAGGTCTGGGCCTGAAGCGCTGATGGTATTTGGTTAAATAGAGAAATTTAGTTTTTTTCCCGATTTTTTGACGCATGCGGTCGTATACCTGGTCTCTATACTCCAGGGCATCTATAAGTCCATTATTGAGTGCCTCTGAAGCACTGAATGGCCCCTGTGAAATCATAACTTTAAGCTGTTGCTCTTTTAGTTTTCTATCCGAAGAGAGATCAGATGCAAATCGGTTCAGCACGGAATTGATAATATCCTGACTCATCTGCCGTTGTGCATCGGTGTATTTAATTTCAGTAAACTGATTTTTAGCTGTTTTGTACTCTTCACGTGCTCCAAGCTGAGGTGTTATTCCCAATTTATCCAAAGTACCTTTGAAAAAGGGAGATAAGGACAAGAAGCCGGTTAGCCCCAAAGATCCGGATGGCTGCATGAAAATCGAATCGAAAGCCGAAGCCAGATAATAATTGCTGTTGCCTGAACCTGCTTCACCAAAGGATTCTGTAAAAGCATAAGCCGGCTTGCCGGATTTGCGGAAACGGATCACTGCATCCCGGATTTCCTGTACATCTGCATATTTTAAGGGCATGGTAGCAATATGTGCTATTATTCCTTTTATTCTCTTATCTTTTGATGCAATATCCAATGCGGTTACAACGCTGCTTATTTGTAACTGTTCGCCACCACTAAATCTGTAAACAAAGTCATCGGGTACAGATTCAATGAGCCCCTTTTCAAAATCGATTTCCAGGACTGTATTGGAATAAATGCGGGGGCGGTTCAGGTTTCCCATAAAAAGCAGGAAAAGAAAAAACACAATCAGAAAACAAGTGATTGCTCCTACAATCGAGAAAACCATTTTGAGCAAATCCATTAAAGACCTCTTCTGTTTCAACCTCGGTCTCCTGATAAACGGGTTAAGTGATTGGCGATGATTAAAGGCATAAAAGCAATTAACATACCATTTTCTGATGAGAGATTGAGCAATTATTGATATTTTGAATTATATTACAAATACTAATTTTTCCGAAATAACCTTAAATCTCTGCGTGTTAAGAATCAAAGAAACTACTAAGTCAGGAGATGAGGGGATTTTATGCTTTTTTCCTTTAAAAAAATATTCGCAGTAACCCTATTGGTGCTTCAGTCTTCAGCTATTCTTGCAGCGGATGGGAAAAATATTATTCTGCTGGTCCCCGATGGATGCGGACTGTCTCATCAGACACTTGCCCGCTGGTTAAAAGGCGTACCTCTGGCCAGCGATCAGCTCCACCCTGGTCTCTGTATTACTCATAGCGGCAATTCAATGATCACTGGATCTGCAGCCGCGGCCACCGCTTTTGCCACCGGCCACAAAACCTGGGAGCAGGAGGGTGGAGTAAAGTGCGTTGGAATTATTCCCGATTCTCTGGTTTTACCTCAACCCACTAAACTCCCTCCGCAACAGCAGTGGAGACCAGTGGCGACAGTTCTGGAAGCAGCCCGGGTTTGTGGCAAATCGACAGGGCTTGTGGCTACAGCACGAATCAGCCATGCAACTCCAGCCGCTTTCTCAAGCCACTGGCATGAGAGAGACAATGAAAACGTAATTATTAAGCAACAGGTTTATCAGAATATCGATGTGGTTTTTGGGGGAGGAATGAGCCATCTTCTTCCCGATTCTCTGCCCCAGGGCAAACGCAGTGATGGCGAGAATCTTCAGGATGTACTTACTTCACGAGGCTACAAAGTAATCACCACTAAAAGCGAACTAAAAAGCCTTTCATCTAATACCAAAAAAGTATGGGGACTTTTCAACAAGAGTCATCTGTGCCATGACATTAACCGCTCCTATTTTGGGAAAGAGGAACCCTCTTTGGCTGAGATGACATCTGCTGCGATCTCGATTCTTTCCCGCAATCCAAAAGGCTTTTTTCTGCTGGTAGAAGGAAGTCAGGTCGACTTTGCTTCACATAACAACGATCCTGTAGGTGTGGCAACCGAATACCTTGCTTTTGATTCTGCTGTAGGAGTGGCTCTGGATTTTGCCAGAAAAAACAAGAATACTATAGTGATGGTTTTTCCCGATCATGATAACGGCGGACTCTCTATTGGACTTCGGGGGGATAGATACACTGATATGCCAATTTCAAAGATAATTCCTCATTTGAAAAAAGCCAGAATTACTGCTGCCGGTTTACTTGACACCCTGATCCGTTCACAAAAGAAAGCTGCTGTTGATTTCGAATTTGTTTCTTCTGCTTTAAAGGATTTCATGGGAGTAGGACCTCTTGACGCTCAGGATAGTATGGATATAAAGGAGCTGATCTCCTCGGTGATAAATGGCAAAACATCCGATCCTGATATTGCCACAGTGGGCAGAATCATCTCCAGAAGAGCATCCATTGGATGGACTACGCATGGCCATTGCGGAACAAATGTATGGATTTACGGATTGGGTGTAAAATTCGATTCTCTAATTGACAATACCGATATAGCCCGTATCTGCTTTGAAAACCTGGGCGTATCACCCGATTCCATAAATCAATTATTGTTCCAGGAAGTAAAAGAATTGTTCTCAGAATTCAAGGATATTACTATTATTATCGATTCCTCGGGAGCCATGGAGGGGAAGGGAAGTGTGTCTGTGGCCATTCCCGGCAAATCTGCGGTTTTTCCTTTCTTTAAAAACGAGATTCATTTCAGCAATGGTAAGGTACAACAGATGGAAGGGATCACCGTTTATTCGGAAAAATCCGGAAAAGTCTATTTGCCCATGCAGGCGTTAAAGTTTTTCAAGAAGATGTGAAACGCCCTGATTGGCTTTTCTGAATGGAGTAGGCCGGTATTACCCATTGATAGGATTCACTCTCACTGACTGTATCGAATATTGTTTTTGGGGTGTAAACACCATTCTTGTAAATATCTATTCTGACATCTTCATGAAAGTTATCTTTCCATGATATTATTACAGTTGAACCAATCAAAAGCATTTGCTGGTTGTCAGGGAAAGTAAGCAGAAGGGTAGAGTTTCTATAGATACTGAATGGTTGATCGCTTTTATCTCTGCTGTTTTAGCCATTGACACTGCTTATACAGATCTGATAGCTGGAGTCCGGTTCCTGATCTTCTGGAATATACCACTGATAAGAACCGCTGTAAGGAATGGAGTTTTCCAGTGTTGAAAAGGCAGTACTGTTTTCTAAACAGTTCTATCTTGACATTATTTTCGATATTGGTTTTCCAGTTGATCTGATAGGCTTTATCCCTTTCCCACTTCTCCTGTCCGCTTGTCCAGATACTGTTTCTGATTTGATATTCCCTGTCAGATATTTGTTTAAAAGAACTGAATAGTTAAGAAAAATTTTATACAAATCTCAAGTACGAAATTTTGGATGTTGCATTAACTAAAGGCATGAATGATTTTATAAGGCGAAAAGCTCTCAGCCAAAATTTCAGTTTTGTATATCATTAGCTTTAATTTTCCGATTCTGTTCTTGACAGAATTATGGTCATAACCAGATTGTTGTAAAATTTATTTATCGGAGGTATGGTCATGTGGGAAAGCAAGATCAACGTAAATGCGGTTTGTGAAATCAGGGGAAGATCGACAGTGTATCTGGGCGCGGGAGCGATCAGAAAAATCGGTGATATCTGTTCTGTTTTGAAAAAAACAAAACAGGTTTCCAGAGTTTTAGTAATCACCGGAAAAAACTCTCACATAAAATCGGGTGCCTGGCCTTATGTAGCCAGAGCCTTTGAACAAAATGGAATTGATTATACTATGTATAGCGAAATCACACCCAATCCCACAGTTGACCAGGTGGACGAGGCTACAGATCTTGCCCGTCTCTATGGCGCACAGGCAATAGTGGCTATAGGTGGAGGAAGCCCTATCGATGCTGCAAAATGTGTGGCGGTTCTGAAAGAATATCCAGTAATAAATGCAAGAGAACTCTTTGAAAGCAATTTTATTCCTAATAAAGCTATACCAATAGTAGCCATAAACCTTACCCATGGAACCGGAACCGAGGCAGATCGTTTTGCAGTAGTCAGCATTCCTGAGAAAGAAACTAAACCGATTCTGGCCTGCGATTGTATCTACCCGCTTTATTCTATTGACGATCCGGCATTGATGACATCTCTTTCTTCAGAGCAGACTTCCTATGTTTCCATCGATGCTTTCAATCATGCCATCGAAGCTGCTACTTCGATTACTGCAACTCCATTTTCCATTTTGCTTGCCAAGGAAACCATCAGGCTTGTTGCTCAATATCTGCCTGTTGCCCTGAGCAACCCTCAAGACCTCACCGCCCGCTATTACCTGCTCTATGCTTCACTTATAGCAGGTATCTCTTTTGACAATGGGCTTCTTCATTATACCCATGCCTTGGAGCATCCACTGAGCGCTGTAAGACCTCAAATCGCTCATGGCCTGGGACTGGCCATAATCCTGCCCGCTGTAATAAAACAGATCTATCCAGCTTCAAAACATATTCTGGCTGATCTTCTCTCTCCTGTTCTATACGGATTAAAAGGAGAACCTGATGAAGTTGATATGGTATATGAGGGATTAAAAAAATGGCTTTTCGAGATGGGTATAAAACCAGGCCTGGGTAGTATTGGTTTTGCTTTGACAGATATAGAAAAGCTCACAAACCTGGCTTTCAATACACCAAGTCTGAAAATGCTTTTAGATCTGGGACCGATTGAAGCCACTCACGCATCGGTTAGCAATATTTATATCAACTCTTTTTAGAAAGTTGATTTTTAAAATCCAATGGTACTGGGGGAATTAATTTTCCCCCCTCCCCTTTTTGATCAGATATAATTGACTCTGATCAGGCATCTTTTATAATAACTGCCCAATCTGCAGGAAGCCATTGTTGCCAAAAACAGCTTTTTTCTTTCAGAATATCCATTTTTATGGTACGGAAAATTGTACTGACAAGAGTCTGAACCTGCTCTTTTCTTATATCGAACTGTTCACTTACATTGGTGATAAACTGATCAAGCGATAATGAAGAGACAAATTCCCTGTGCCCTCTTAATTTTTCAAAATCCAGAGGCTCCGGAAGATCTGTGGCAAATGTCTGAGCATGTTCTTCTGTCATCTTACTGGCATATTGACCCAGCACCGATTTAATCATGGCATCCGCTTTGTTTTCATCAGAAACAAAATTCAGTGCTGCGACTTTCTGAAGAAGTATCTGATAACTCATAAATCACCTTCAGTTAAATTTAAAGTTTGCCATCCTGTCTTTTCCTTAAGTAAAAGCAAACAACGATCCGTATCGAAATCTTACGGTTCTTCATCGAACCTGCTGCGGTTTTTAGGATTATTGGAGGATAAGTAAAGCGAACTGATTAAAAACTGCACCGAAAAAAACGGTGCAGTTAGAAAGTGACTTAGAATGATATCTTGGGAGCAGTTTTGGCTTCTGGTGCAGCTTCAAAATATTCAGCCTGAGGAAAGCTGCCAGCGAAAAAACTGTAGGGGATCTTCCTACGGGTTCCATTAAATGAATTGACAGCTTCATTATATCTACGGCGTTCCACAGAAATACGGTTTTCAGTTCCGGCAAGCTCGTCTTGTAAAGCCAGAAAATTCTGATTGGCTTTGAGATCAGGATATTTCTCCACCACTACCAGCAGTCTGGAAATTGCTGAAGTCAATTGGTTGTTGGCATCGATCTTCTCCTTTGGTGTGTTAGCACCTGCCACGCTGGCTCTGGCTTTGGTTACCTCAGTGAGGACCTCATTTTCGTGAGCTGCATATCCTTTAACTGTTTCCACCAGATTTGGGATCAGGTCCATTCGCCGTTGCAACTGGTTATCTACATTTGCCCATGATTTTTTGACCTGCTCCTCAAGTTCAACAAGATGGTTTCTCCATCCTATTGCTTTTGCGCCTACAATAAAAATCAGTAAAACTGCAATGCCAATTCCAAGAAGAACTTTCGATTTGCCTTTCATCTTTTTACTCCGTATTATATGTTCTCTATAGTGTCTATCAACTTTTTAATTGCTCTGGAATAATCAGCAAACTTCGTTTTCAGCTCCGTAAAATTGCCTCCTTTCCTTAGAATATCTATAGCTTGAAAAGGACTTCCATCAATACAATAAGCCGATTCCACTGCTACGAGGAGCTCTTTTCGGGTCACAGGGATTGTAACGGCTTTTAGCTTTAAAAGGGCTCTGAAAAGTGGCATGAATGTCTTCAGAGAAATATCGGTAAGCTGAACAAGTGCCTTTTGATTCCTGCAGGCAAAAGTGTATTCATCTATCAGATGAAGCCATTTCCCTTTGAGCTCACGTTCCACCTGAAGTCTGAGATCATTGATTTTTGGAGTTATTGAACTTAAAACATCTTCCCCTGCCAACACCACATAATGTTCTTTCATATCCATGAATTCCAATGGATAGGAATCACATGAAGAAGCGATGTATTCTTTATCCAAAAATAAAGGTTTACTGAACCGCTTCTGAAAAAGCTTGATCTGGATATCTGCCGATTTGGAAATCAGCTCCAGATCCATAGAAGAGAGTATAATGAGCAGGTTGATATCGGATTGAATTGGATCGTAATCACCTCCGGCAGCACTGCCATAAAGAATTACAGATACTAGGTCCGAGCCATACAGTGATATGTATTCGTGTACCGCTTTTTGTGCATATTCGACAGGATTAAGAATAGGTTTCATTATTAATCTCTCTAATGTTTAAAATGAGCGGGAAGAGCCCCCCCCACCACTCATGCCACCACCAAATCCGCCATACCCGCCACCACCAAACCCACCGCCAAATCCACCCCGCCTTCTGCCAGAACCAGACATGCTGGAAACTAACATCCAGAATAAAAGTGAACGACCAAAGCGGGTACTTAAAAGAAAGACCAATGCAATCAGAAATAAGATTAATTGAAACGGAGACAATTGGATTGTCTGTTCCCGATTGACCGGCTGATAGTTTGCAACTGGTGTAGATAATGCGATCTCTTTTTCCTTCTCTACTTCTTTTGCCAGGGCGGCTGCCAAGGAAAGCACACCCCTTGAGTAATCACCGTTTTTAAAGTAGGGAATGCAGTAGTTGTCTAATAGACGGCCAGTTTTAGAATCATTGAGATATCCTTCAGCTCCGTAACCTACTTCTATTCTGATTTTACGCTGTTTCATTGATAATAAAATGAGCGCACCCTCATCTTTGCCTTTAGCTCCTATTTCCCATTTTTCATATAAATGTGAAGAATATTCTTCTATCGATTCTTCGTCGATAGAGGAAACGGTAGCTATAACCAAGGCAAATTGGGCTTGCTGCCATAGGGACTGACTGATTTTGGCAAGTGCTGCTTCAGTGCCGGCATCAAGTACAGAGGCATAATCTGCTACCGGTCCCTGAGGACGCGGCGGAATATTAGCGGAAAAAGCAGAACATACTGAAAAAAGTAATAGTGCGAGATTTTTTCTGAACCCTGAAAACATAAGGCAAATATAATATGATTAACGGTTAATCTGCTATTATTTGACCCCCCACCGTTAAACCTAATTTCCGCAGTTGGGGTGGATGTGGTCGCGTAACATGTTGAATTGATAAGAGTTGAAGTGTTGAAGGCTTTATCGACGAGCTGAAAAAGTCGAAACCCCTCAATGGCTTCTCTATTATTATCTGAACACTAATATGGTGCATCAAATGAGAAAATTAGGCTTAAACCTAAAAACCGCAGTAGATTGACGCGAATAACACGTAATCTATTGCGCATAAAGGCTTTCAGTCCTTTCTGCATCAATATCTTACGGTTCTTCATCATCACCTACTGCGGTTTTTAGGTTAAACATCAGGTCACGAAAAACGAATATTTGATTATGTAATGAATATGATGCTAAAAGATTGATTTTTTGGTGATAAAACACGGAATAAATATTAAACGATTTGGCGAATGCTGCATTGATGGTAAAGGTTCAGTTGCCGTCTGGTTTTTCAAATAATCTCAAGCGACGGTTTTTGCCAAATATCATTTTATAGCAGTAATGTCCTGCCCTGCTTATCATTTCGTTAATTGGTATCCGACAGAGTATGGCAAAAAAAACGATAGTAAATCTGTCGTTAATGGAGTTAAGGCTTGCATGGTCGCCCTGGTATCGTGAAATGGAATAGATTAATTAAAATGATCTTTAAAGGTCTCTTTTAATTAAAAGATATCCAAGTATCTGCTTTGTTGTCTGTATTTTGAAAAAGGCAATCAAAGTATGACAAATGCGTAATAATTTGCCGGACAAGCCATTGACTTAAGTAACAGCGGAGCAGAAGAAATAGCAACAGCATTTTTATCAGGTAAGGAGAGTCTACCATTATGGCAGACATTTTAAAAAAGGAACAGCTTTCTGCACAGGTTTATCGTTATCGGTTATTGGCTCCCCGAATCGCCCGTAAAAGAAAAGCAGGTCAATTTGTGATTCTGAGACCAACTCAGGGCAGTGAGCGGATTCCCTTAACTATTGCCGATTCGGACCCGGATGCCGGGTGGATAGAGATAATATTTCAGGTGGTTGGAAAAACCACGATGATACTTTCAGAAGCTTCTGTAGGGAGTTCGGTTTTGGACTTGGCCGGGCCTCTGGGTAATCCCACCCATATCGAAAAATTTGGAAAAGTTCTCTGTATCGGTGGAGGAGTGGGAGTAGCTCCGCTTTATCCCATTATTAAGGCTTTGCATCAGGCGGGAAATCAGGTGGTTTCTATAATCGGTGCTCGTTCGAAGGAGCTTATTATTCTTGAACAGGAGATAAGAAAAGTATCAGATTCCGTTTTTATCACTACCGATGATGGCTCTTACGGGAAGAAGGGATTTGTTTCGGATGTTTTTAACCAGCTCAAAGCTTCCGGGGAAAGTTTTGATGTCGCATTTGTGATCGGTCCTGTTATGATGATGAAAGTGACCACTTCTTTAACCACTTCTGCAGGAATTAAAACTTATGCATCCCTTAACCCTATCATGATCGATGGTACAGGTATGTGCGGAGGGTGTAGGGTGACTGTGTTCAATCAGACAAAATTTGCCTGTGTGGATGGACCTGAGTTTGATGCCGCAGGGATCGATTGGGATGAGCTGATCAAAAGGCTTAACAGTTATAGAATGTTTGAAACTAAGGCTCGTGAAAACCATAAATGTAGAATAGAAAGCGTTTGAAGTATGACTGTGGAGATGGAAAAACAACAACGTTTTCAGCGTACCCTGATGCGTGAACAGGACCCTGTTGAACGTGGTCGCAATTTCAGAGAAGTACCATACGGTTACTCTGAGCAGGAGGCAGTTACTGAGGCTAAGCGTTGTCTGCAATGTAAAAAGCCGCTTTGCGTGCAGGGATGTCCGGTTAATGTCAAAATACCTGAATTTGTTGCTCTTATTGCAGAAGGCAAATTCATTGAAGCTGCACGGAAAATCAAAGAAACCAATGCTTTACCGGCGATTTGCGGAAGGGTTTGCCCACAGGAGGAACAATGCGAGGCCCGCTGTGTTCTTGGCAAGAAAGGCGATGCTGTTTCAATTGGCAATCTGGAAAGATTTGCTGCAGATTACGAGAGAGAACAGGGGCAAGTGGAGATTCCACAGATAAAACCTTCCACTGGGAAAAAAGTGGCCATAGTTGGTTCTGGTCCCGCAGGACTTACCTGTGCTGGTGAGCTGGTTAAAGAAGGATTCGCAGTGACAATTTTTGAAGCGCTGCATGAAGCTGGTGGCGTTCTGGTGTATGGAATTCCCGAGTTCAGACTTCCTAAAGCAATTGTTAAAACTGAGATCGAGTACCTTGAAAGGCTTGGAGTCAAGATAGAGAAGAATTTCGTGGTTGGAAAAACTGCCACTATTGATGATTTATTAAACGAAGAGGGTTTTGATGCGGTTTTTGTGGGTTCAGGAGCCGGATTGCCTTCCTTCATGAAAATAAAAGGCGAAAACCATATAGGTGTATATTCGGCAAATGAGTATCTTACCCGCAGTAATCTGATGCGAGCTTATGAAGATCAGGCTCAGACCCCGGTGATGAAAGGGAAAAGGGCTGTAACAGTTGGTGGTGGAAATGTAGCCATGGATGCGGCACGGACAGCTTTGCGCTTGGGTGCGGAAAAATCTATGATTGTGTACCGTCGTAGTGAAGCCGAAATGCCTGCCCGAAAAGCGGAAGTCCATCATGCAAAGCAGGAGGGAATAGAATTCAATCTGCTTTGTAATCCTCTGGAAATTTATGCAAATGAGCAGGGGTTTGTAACTGGAATGCGTTGTGTACGCATGCAGCTTGGAGAAGCGGATGCTTCCGGGCGACGGCGTCCAGAAATTATCCCTGGAAGCGAATTTGATATTCCCTGTGATGTGGTAATCATTGCGATTGGTAACACTCCCAATCCTCTGATTCCTTCAACTACTCCTGATATTGAGGTTTCCAAACATGGAACTATAGTGGCTGATATGGAAAGTGGCCGAACTACCAAGAAAAAAGTCTATGCCGGTGGAGACATCGTTACAGGAGCTGCTACAGTTATTTTGGCCATGGGCGCAGGAAAAGCTGCAGCCAGAAGCATTATGGAAGATTTAAAGTGAGGATTATCCTCACTTTTTTATCTTTAACGGTGTGTATTTTCTCAGGCGGTCTTCAGATGCATTTTTTTACGTCTTTGAGGTTCCCATTGTTTCTGGAAAGCATACTTTCTGAATTCTTCAATTAAAAAGATAACCACTGCAAACAGAAAAAGAATCGTCCATTCCAGTATTCCTAATCCGGTGGTATTAAAAATTCTCTGAAAAAACGGGATGTAGATTAAAGCAGCAGTAAAAACAAGAGAAAAACCTATTCCCCAGAAAATTAGTTTATTGCTGAAAAATCCCAATTGAAAAACGGATTTGGTTTCACTTCTAGTGGTAAGAAGATTGGCTAACTGAAGAACAACAATTCCTACAAATACTATAGTTGTAGCTTCCAGATGAAGTGGGTTGGTGAATGAGAGATCATTCGGTTCAAGCTGCATCCCCGGTTGCCATCCACCCCGGAAAAGAACCCAGAAATAAGCGATCAGGATAAAAACTGCATTTAAAAGACCCAACCAGGCATATCCCCTGACCAGTACACTTTTATCGATCAATCCCTTGGATTTGGGGCGTGGAGACAATTTCATTATACCTTTTTCCGGTTTCTCTGTTCCTAGCGCCAATGCTGGCAATGTTTCTGTTCCCAGGTCGATTGCCAGAATCTGCAGAGGTGTTATGGGAACTGGAGTGCGGAAGATGGCAAATACTGCAAATGGAACTACTTCAGGGACTAGGTGGGCAAAAATGTAGGTAATGAATTTACGGATGTTATCGAAAACAGCTCTTCCTTCCTCGATACCGGCCACGATACTGGCGAAATTGTCATCCGAAAGAATCATATCCGCAGCTTCTTTAGCTACATCGGTCCCCCGGATACCCATAGCAATCCCGATATCCGCCCTTTTAAGTGCCGGAGCATCATTGACACCATCACCGGTAACAGCAACGATATTCCCCATATTTTTTAAAGCATTAACGATACGGAATTTATGCTCAGGATTAACTCTGGCAAAGACCACCTCATCTTTAAGTTCTTCTATCAGGTGATCATCAGACATGGCCGCCAGGGTTGCACCGGTAATTACTTTTGCTTTTTCTGAAGTGACAATTCCCACCTGGCGGGCTATAGACAGAGCGGTTACTTCGTAGTCGCCGGTAATCATGACAACCCGGATGCCGGCTTCTCTGCAAAGAGAAATAGCTCCTTCGACCTCCGGCCTTGGCGGATCGTACATGGCTGTGATTCCAATGAGTGTGAGATCCCGTTCGACATCCTCGTTTGTAATTTTATTGAGATCTGTCCCATCTTCAATATCCCGATAAGCCAAGGCCAGAACCCGTAAACCATCCCGTGCCATGGAATCTATGACTCTCACGATCTCTTTTCTGTGATTCTCATTTATAGCAACGACTTGTTGATTAATCATTATTTTGGTAGACAAAGAGAGCATCTCTTTTGGAGATCCTTTTACAAATGCTCGTTTAATGCCCTCCGGAAGAGCATGGATGGAGCTCATCCTTTTACGTATGGATTCGAACGGAAAACGCTTCAGTAGAGGATAAGCCTCTCTTTGGGCAGAAACTGAATAGTTCGCTTTACCGGCTAATACCAGCAGTGCTCCTTCGGTTGGATCACCTGAAATAGACCAGTAGCTTTTGTCAGCAGAAGGGGGGAAAAGATTGGCTGTGCTGCATAGAATCGAAACGTTAGCCAAAAGGGAGAAATCGGGCCTTTTGTGGAAATCTGAAGGGACTTTGGTTTTATTGCTACTCCAGAGAAACTCTCCTGAAGGCTCATAGCTGGACCCACTGATTTCCACTACTTTATTATCTATCCAGACTTTACGTACACTGATCTGATTGGTGGTCAGGGTTCCGGTCTTGTCTGTACAGATAACATTAGTGGAACCGAGAGTTTCCACTGAAGAGAGTTTTTTTATCAGCACATTTCTTTTGGACATTCGCTGTACAGCTACCGCCAGTGATAAGGTAACGGTAGGCAAGAGCCCTTCAGGAATATTACCCAGAATAATACCAAGAGCAAAAAGTATAGATGCAGCCACAGAGAGTTGTGCAATCCAAACTCCGATAGCCAGGAAGAATGCACCAAGAGCCATGGCCACGATTGCAATTATTTTGGTAAGTTTGTCAATCTCCTTTTGCAAAGGGCTGAGTTCTTCCTTTACCGATTGTGTCAGGGTGGCTATTTTTCCAATTTCTGTGGCCATACCGGTAGCGATTATTACCGCAGTACCGTTACCCGAAACTACACTGGTACCGGCAAACACTAGGTTAGGCATTTCAGTCCAGACAAATTCCTCGGTATGATGAAACATATCGGATGTTTTGTAACCTGGCCTGGATTCACCAGAGAAAACGCTGTTATCGACCCTGAGTTCATGGGTTGAAATCAAACGTGCATCTGCAGGGATATTGTCTCCCTCTTCGAAAATGACAATATCACCCGGGATTACTTCGGAGCTGTATACTTTTTTCTCCTTACCGTTTCTAATTACTCTGGCAAAGCTGGGTATCAGACCTCTTAATGCTTCTATAGCTTTTTCTGCTTTGAATTCCTGCCAGAAACTAAACAGTGCATTGACAATTATAACCAATATAATCGCCCATCCGATGGTGGAGAGATCGATGGCGAAAGCCAATGCGCTGCCTGCCCACATTAAAAGAGCAAGCAGGTTGGTGAAATTGTGAATAAATTTTTTAACCAGAGATGGACCTTTTTTTTGTCTGAGCAGATTTGGGCCATATTCTTTTATTCTGTTAGATGCTTCTTCTTCAGTAAGCCCCTCTGTTCCGGTTGCCAATTCCTGGAATACCTGTTCAACTGTCAAAGAGATATAGCTTTCTTTTTCAGAGCGCTGAAGAAGCAAAATCTGGAAAAGCTCCTGATTGTCATGTGCTTCAATCAACCTGTTCACCAGGTTTGGATTTTTTATTATCTGACTGATTCTGGATAAAACTTTCAGATGAGTGGCAGTCTCAGAAAGAGGGGTTATAAAAAGAAAGATCAGATGGACCGGTTTTTTATCGATTGAATGGAAATCGATACCTCTCTTGGATATGCCCACAAAAAAATAAACTTCTTTAATATCTTCCAGCCTGGCATGTGGTATTGCACAACCCCCACCAATTCCAGTGCTGCTTTGATTTTCACGTTCTGTGATTTTCCTTAAAGCAATATTTTGATGTTTTAGATGGAATATGGAGACAATTTCCTTAAAAGCATCTTCTTTGGTTTCTGCCTTTATATCTGTACTCAAAAATGCCGGTTTCACTATAGATGAAAATTTCATGATAACTCCATCATAGCTTTTTTAGGTGATGAAAACTGGTCATATTCTGAGCATGGCAATTAGAATGCCATTTCTTTGGCAAAAAGTAACTAATCGGGTATTGTAATAAATAACTGAAAGAAAGAAGAAACAATTAATTAAACCTAATTTCCGCAGTTGGGATGGATGTAGTCGCGTATCATATTGAATTGATAAGCCTTGAAGGTGTTGAAGGCTTTATCGACAAGGTGATAAAGTCCAAACACCTGATTGGCTTAGCAATCAATAGGTTACGCGAATGCGCCACATCCAACTGCGGAATTTAGGTTAAATAGTTTTTATACAGATATTTCGCCCTAAAAAGATCTGAAAGGGCAGAATGCAGGCCAAGGTGAGAGCTGTGCCTATGTGTTTAAAAAACTCAGCCAGATAATTGCCAGGGTAGCTGCCGTATTTTATCTTGCATGTAAGATATTAATTCAAAGGGAGCTTCCATTGAGGACTTCTGTAGTCTCCAACATTAAGAAAACTGTCCGGAAGACTGGCCTGAGCATAAAAAAAACCGGTGCTTTGAATGCTTATGTGGTCAATTACCCTGATCTTACCTTCAAACTGAAGTACCAGAATCTTTTAAACTATTTCATTGAATGTATAAATCATGTGGGCTTGGGCAAAGATAGAAATAAAAATATTGAGCAACTCGCTACCTGTATCAGATTTCTGGAGTCAGAACATGAAAAAAACATTTCTGAGCTCGATGATGGGATCTCTAACAATCTTAAAGAGTTAATTTCTGATACTCATCAATTATTAAATCTGCTGACAGCCTTTACAGATTCAGAGATCGCTCATCCGGTAGATATACTTATTAGTGCCAAATCTTCTCATCTCCAATGGTTGGCAGTGTGTCTTCTGGAAGAATTAAAAATACCACTTTCTTTCAAATAACCCTTCGACCAGCTTAACAATGCCAGTAATTTCTCTGCTTATCAGGATCATAGCAGTAGGTAAAATCAAAGATTTTTACTTGCAGCACAAAATAAGTGAATTTACAGATCGCATAAACCATGAATTTCGGCTGGAGATCATCGAAATTAAAGACAGCTCTCCGCAGAGCGAAGGACTCGATATACTGAAAATACTTCGCAAAGATCATGGTTATATTTTTGCCCTGAGTGAGGAGGGCAGAGAGTATGATTCTGTGAGTTTTGCCCAAAAGTTGTCAAGCATTAATGGTAAAATCAATTTTATTATAGGTGGTCCTGATGGAATAAGCGAAGAGGTTAAATGTGCTTCCAGGGAGCTTCTCTCTCTTTCCAGAATGACTTTTACCCATGAAATTGCCAGACTTCTTTTGTTGGAACAGCTTTATCGAGCTGCAACGATTTTAAACAATCGAAAATATCACCGGAAATAAATGTCAAATGCTGTTATGACCAAACGTTCTTTTAGTGCCCTAATGGATTTTCTGTCTCCTGTTTCTGCTATTCCGGGGCTGGGTCCAAAAAGAGTAGAAGCTTTAAACGAGTCCGGAATCCAGAATATTGGTGATCTTCTCTACTATTTTCCAAGGACCTATATAGATCGGTCAAAACTACACTTAATTTCTGATCTGGAAAAATTTTTAGGGCAGACATGTACCATAAATGCAACCATCAAAAGGTTAAGATATGAGCCAGGCAGAAAATCCCGTTTGAGAGTACTGGTGGATGATGGGACTGGAGAATTGGAGCTTATATGGTTTCAGGGAGGGCATCTTTACAGAAACAAACTCAGGCAGGGTGAAAAGTATCTTATTACCGGAAAAGTTGTCAGGTATGACCATTGCCAGATGGTACACCCTTATATGGAAGTTGCCTCAAATAGTGAATTAAAGTTTATTCCGGTATATCCACTGAGCATTTTGATGCGTGAAGTGGGTATTCAGCAGCGGCTAATTGGCAAAATCATCAGATGGGTGTTTGACAACCTTAAGCATTATCCCGATGTTCTGCCTAAAACTATAGAGGAAAAGAAATGTTTTCCTCCTTTGTGTGAGTGTCTCAAAGAGATACATTTCCCGACCAGCCTTGAAAGGCTGAGGCAGTTGGAGGGGCGTATCAGATATGAGGAACTATACAAGACAGCTATAATTCTTAGATTCAGCAAAAAGAAATTTACCTTGCCAGGCAGATCGATGAATCCAGGAGATCTGGCATCCCGTTTTTCCAGTAAACTTCCATTTACGCTGACAGAGGATCAGAAAAAGGCGATTGAGGTGCTTTTTGCTGATGCAAAAAGCCCGCATCGGATGCACAGGCTGTTGCAGGGTGATGTGGGATCAGGAAAAACAGTGGTGGCTTTTTTTGGCTGTCTGCCTGCTCTCAACGAGAATCTGCAAGTAGCCTGGCTTAGTCCAACCGAAGTACTGGCCCGTCAGACTTGGCATCAACTCTCTTTATGGCTCTCAAGCATCGGGTTGAGAGCAGCATTATTTCTTGGGGCAATGAAAGCGTCTGAAAAGCAGAAACTTTTAAAAGAGCTTTCAACCGGTGAGATTCAATTTGTAGTGGGAACCCACGCTCTGTTACAGCCTTCGGTTAATTTTAAGGCTCTGGGGATGGTAGTTATTGATGAACAGCATAAATTCGGTGTACAACAACGCTTGAGTCTTCAGGAGAAGGATCCACATTGTGATTATCTTCTTATGTCAGCGACACCTATTCCTCAATGTCTTGCTATGACTTTGTATGGAGATCTGGAAATCGTCACCATAAAAAAAGTACCGGCAGGCAGAAAACCGATTTCTACCCATATTGTTCCTGAATATAAGAGATCTGATATGGAGAATTATATTGCGGAGCAACTACTTAAAAGCAATGCTCAGGCCTATTATGTGGTCCCTAGAATCGAATCTGATGAATCTGAAGAGCCACTTATTAAAGATATCTTCTCCACATTTTCAAAACTTACTCAACACCGTTTTAACGATATTCCTTGTGGCTTTATTCACGGGAAAATGGACAGTGAGCAGAAACAAAGTGTTATGAGCGGGTTTTCGCAAGGAAAAATAAAGCTTCTGGTTTCCACATCAGTAATCGAAGTAGGTATCGATGTACCTGATGCTTCAATTATTGTGATAGAAAATGCGGATCGGTTCGGCCTTGCTCAGCTCCATCAACTAAGAGGTAGAGTCGGAAGAGGAAACAAAAAATCTTATTGTTTTTTACTGATTTCTGATAATGCTGACGAGTTGGCCAGAAAACGACTGGCACTTTTTTGTAGTAATCATAATGGTTTTGAAATTGCAGAACTGGATCTTCAGTATAGGGGACCTGGGGAAATTTCCGGAATAAAACAGTCTGGTTGGGCTGATCTTAAGATGGTAGATATCATCAAGGATATTCAATTATTTAAGGAGATTCAAAATGAATTGGAGCAGATGTGTTAAAAGATTATTTTGTTGTACGAAAATGCAATAATTATATTATTTGCTTATTAAAAATGGAGAATTCCCTCGTAAATTTTTTCCTGTAGGCATAAAAATGATAGCATTATCGATAGTAATCACATTGTATGTTATATGTTCATTAATATTGTTGGCGTATGGTATTCAATGTTATGTTCTAACATTTCTTTTCCTCAGAAAAAGAAAAGTAAAGATTGCCTCACAACGCCAGACAATGAAATACTATGACAATATTACTGACGAAAGCAAATACCCCAAAGTAGTTACTCAACTTCCAATGTATAATGAAAAATCTGTAGCTACCCGGGTAATTGAAGCCGTCGCTGCTATGGATTACCCCAGATCCCGCCATGAAATCCAGGTTCTTGATGACAGCAATGATGAAACAATAAACTATGTTAATGAAACAGTTGCACGGTTGCGTGCTTCCGGTATAAATATCAATGTGATCCGTCGTAATGACAGGACAGGTTTTAAAGCAGGCGCTCTGCAAAATGGTTTGAATTATACAGATGCCGAATTTGTGGCAATATTTGATGCGGATTTTGTTCCTAATCCTGTTTTTTTGAAAAAAGGGATGGCTTTTTTTGTTGATAGGCCTAACTTGGGCCTTGTACAGGGACGCTGGACTCATCTTAATAGAAAAGCATCTCTGATCACCCGTGGTCAGGCAATGGGAATAGATGGCCATTTTATGATCGAGCAGGCTGCCAGAAGCTGGAATGGTCTGTTCATGAACTTCAATGGTACAGCAGGAATCTTCAGGCGTAAAGCTATAGAAGCCAGTGGGGGCTGGCAGCATGATACACTGACAGAAGATATGGACCTGTCTTATCGTATGCAATTAGCCGAGTGGGAAACTGAATATGTTCCTGATCTGGAAGTGCCGGCTGAAATTCCTGAAGATATTAATGCATTTAAAAATCAGCAGTTCAGATGGGCTAAAGGTTCTATTCAGACTGCCATGAAAATAATTCCAATGTTGTTAAAGAAAAAACCATCAACATTTAAATTCCTCCAGGCAGTATTGCACCTTACTCATTACTCTGTGCACCCGTTGATGCTGATTCTTGCCCTGCTAACCATGCCGGTATTGTACTTTGTTAAGGTATCCCTTTCTCCATTCTGGTTCGCAATGGTTGTGATCTGTATGATTCTGGCCACCAGCGGTCCTTCAACTATGTATATGGTCTCACAATTTTTTCTAGGCAATAAAATAAGGAAACAGATATTTCTGATTCCTGCAATGATGCTTATCGGGACAGGTCTGGCGGTTAATAATGGAAAAGCAGTTCTTGAAGCTTTACTGAAAATGAGTTCACCATTTCATAGGACACCTAAAAAGGGTGCCAGAGCTAAAAGCACATACAGACCTATAAAAGATATGACCTGTGTAATCGAACTATTGGTGGGGATTTATTGTCTTACCAGTTTTCAAATGTTCCTTGGATTTACTAACTTTCTGGTCAGTCCATTTTTGATGCTTTATGCTTCAGGTTTTCTATTTGTGGGTATAATTTCCATAATTCATTTCAAAAGGCCAGAGCTTATCGATGTTAAGCTGAAATTGCCTTCTATAGGTTGAATCGAATTATCCTCATAAGTATTTCTTCTTCACATAATTGTTGATATTTTTATTAGTTGTACGATATTATTTCTATCTGATTAAAGTGCATTTCCTCAATAAGTAAATTGAGCGGAGGATGTTTCATGCATTCAGATTTTAAAATTCTCAGGCTATTGGGATTGATAGCCTTAATTGGTTTCAGCCAAATTTTTAGTAATGTTCGTTATAAAGAAATTTGTTTTACCTCTGTTTCCACTCGACCAGATCTGTACTACAGGACAGAAAAAGATTTTTCATCAAACGATGATTCCCTTTTTATGGATTTTTATGAACCAGAAAATGATACCGCATCACTGAGACCGGCTATTGTTATGTTGTATGGTGGTGCATTTTTAACCGGAAGCAGAAAAGATACACTTGTTACTACTTTCAGTAAATATTTTGCAAGCTGCGGATATACTGTATTTGCTATCGACTATCGTATCGGGTTCAATCCAATTTCAGCTACGCCTCAATTAGAACTGGCAAAAGCATTGTACAGGGCAGTTCAGGATTCCAGAGCTGCAGTACGATTTATTCGAAAAAATGCAGCCTTTTTTAAAATTGATACTTCACATATTTTCGGTATGGGATATTCTGCTGGTGCTATCACAGTTGTTCATCATGCTTATCTTGATCAGGTAGAAGCAGCTCAGAATCCCCTGCTTCAACCGCTAATCTCTTCATTGGGCAATTTAGATCAGGGAAACGATCTGGAATACGCCAGTAAAATGAGTTGTATCATTAACTGTTGTGGTGCTATTGCCGATACGTCTTTTATGGAATCAGGAGGGACACCTATACTTAGCTTTCACGGAACTGATGACCAGATCGTTCCATATGGTACAGGCTATGCCCTTAATGATCCTTCCTCTGTAATCCTTTTTGGCAGTTTTGTGATTGATCAGAAAGCTAAAGCGATTGGAATACCCAGTAAGCTGGTCACCTTTGAAGGTGCCGACCATTATCTACAGGGAGAACCCAGGATTACCATTCCAATTACTTCCGTTAATTTTCTGTACGATCTAATGCACGGATCAAATATTCTGTTAAAGAAGCCATTCAAATTCACCAGAATCTCATCCAATGCTGTAAATAATCAGTTTTTTGATTTATCTGGAAGACTGATTAAAAAAGAGTCGATAATGCCCTCTGCTTTAATTGTGCACAGGATCCAAAACAATAAGACTTTATTGATTAAAAAATAAAAAATTGGAAAATACTGACTTTAAATCGATAGCTGCAGTTATCCTTTTTAATCCATTTTCTGCCCTTTAAAGTGTTTCAACTTGAAACACCTGCTTCATAATGAGATGCTTTTTTAAAGATAAGTACCATATCTAAATCAGGCAGCACCCTACGGTAATTTTAGATTTCTACTCTCTAAAAACGATATTATTGGCCAAATTTGGTGAAGATCTATGTTGGCAAAACTAAAATGAAAAAATCTTGAAAAAAGATAAATTGAGTTATAAAAATGGCATAGAATTTGATTGGATTTGAAATACTTTTATGCCAAATGAAAACAAATATCTGCTTATTTATAATTTAGGAGGACCTTTATGGGCAAGATCATAGGAATAGACCTGGGAACCACAAACTCCTGTGTTTCTGTTATGGAGGCTGGGAAGCCGGTAGTAATAGCTAATTCAGAAGGAGGCCGTACAACTCCCTCTATAGTGGGATTTACTAAAACCGGCGAAAGACTGGTTGGAGCCATAGCAAAACGGCAGGCGATAACTAATCCTGAGAATACCGTGTATTCCATCAAAAGATTCATGGGACGTAGGCACAATGAAGTGCAATCTGAAGAGAAGCGGGTTCCTTATAATGTTGTTGGTGGTCCGGATGAACCGGTGAAGGTTCGTGTTTTAGGAAAAGATTATACTCCGCCTGAAATTTCTGCTATGATTCTCCAGTATATGAAAAAAGCTGCAGAAGATTACCTTGGAGAAACGGTCACCGAAGCTGTAATAACGGTTCCAGCCTATTTCAATGATGCACAACGGCAGGCTACCAAAGATGCTGGTAGAATAGCAGGGCTAGATGTTAAACGTATCATTAATGAACCGACTGCAGCATCTCTGGCTTATGGCTTGGAAAAGAAACAAAATGAAAAGATAGCTGTTTATGACCTGGGTGGTGGAACCTTTGATATCTCTATTCTGGAATTGGGTGAAGGAGTCTTCGAAGTTAAATCGACTAATGGCGATACCCATCTTGGAGGAGATGACTTTGATAAAGTACTTATTGATTATATAGCAGAAGAGTTTAAGAAAGACAATGGAATAGATCTTAGAAATGACCGCATGGCACTTCAGAGGTTAAAAGAAGCAGCAGAAAAGGCCAAAATCGAACTTTCATCTGCTATGCAGACTATTGTCAATCTGCCTTTCATAACTGCAGATGCCAGCGGACCTCGTCACTTGGAAATGACTATAACCAGAGCTAAATTCGAGCAGCTTTCATATGATCTGGTTGAGCGTACAGTAGTGCCATGTCAAAAAGCTTTAGCCGATGCTCATCTTACCGTAAAAGATATTGATGAAGTTATTCTGGTTGGTGGTGCTACCAGAATGCCTGCAGTTCAGCGGAAGGTTGAGGAAATTTTTGGTAAGGTACCTAACAAGAGTGTAAACCCCGATGAGGTTGTAGCAATTGGTGCTGCCATTCAGGGTGCAATTCTCAGTGGAGATCAAAGCGTAAAAGACGTTCTTTTACTCGATGTAACTCCGCTTTCTCTGGGTATCGAGACGCTTGGTGGCGTCATGACTAAATTAATTGAACGTAACACCACTATTCCTACCAAGAAAAGTCAGATCTTCTCGACTGCTGCGGACAATCAGACCGCGGTGACTATCATGGTGTATCAAGGTGAAAGAGAAATGGCTGCTCACAACCGGCTCTTAGGAAAATTCGACTTAATCGGTATTCCTCCTGCTCCTCGTGGCATGCCTCAGATCGAAGTGACTTTTGATATCGATGCAAATGGAATTCTTAATGTCAGTGCAAAAGATCTGGGGACTGGAAAACAGCAGCAAATTCGCATCGAATCATCAAGCGGCCTTTCTGAATCTGAAATTCAGAAAATGGTAAAGGAAGCTGAGGCAAATGCTGCCAAAGATAAACAGGAAAAAGAACGGGTTGAGGTAAAAAATCAGGCAGATCAGCTTATCTATCAGACTGAAAAGACTCTGGGAGAAGTTGAAGGTAAAATCTCTGCTGATGACAAGAGCAAGATTACCAGTGCTCTGAATGATCTCAAAGAAAAGGCAAAAAGCGACGATATTGCTGCTATTAAAGCCAGTATTGATTCTCTGATGAAGGCATCACATTCTATGGCAGAAGCTCTTTACAAACAGGGAGCAGCTGCACAAGGTGCACACGGGCAAGGGGCAGCAGGACCTGAACAGCCAAAAGAAGAAAAGAAGGATCAGAACAAAAAAGGTGGTGGGGCTGTTGATGCCGATTTTGAAGTTGTGGATTAACATATAAAGTTCTGTTTAATAAAACCGAAGGGCGGCTGAAATAGAGCCGCCCGTTTTGTTTTTTAAGGTTGTACAATAATGAATTCAGAAATGCTTTCTTTCCAGAAAGATAATAAAAAATTTAATTATCGCTCAGTGGCTGTATTTATAGATCAGCAAAAGGTACTTCTTCATCGGGTAGGGGATAATCCTTACTGGTCTTTACCCGGAGGACGAGTAGAGTTTATGGAAAGTGCCTCTTCAACAGTGATCAGGGAAATGAAAGAGGAACTGGATATCGAGTGTCAGATTACCAGACCATTATGGATTATAGAAAACTTTTTCTCTTACAAAGAGGTGAAACAGCACGAGATAGCTTTTTATTTTCTGGTTAGCTGTCCGGAGAAATTGTTACAAAGAGGAAAAGAATTTGAGGTGTTGGAGAATGGGATAACCAGATTACATTTCAGATGGGTAGGAATTTCCAGATTGGATGAGGAGGTACTGTATCCCACAGTGTTAAAATCCTTACTTACCTGCCTTCCATCAACTATGGAATATATTATACATAGGGCATTCTGAGGACGCTATGAATAATCCAATCTTCTTTCTATTCAGAGGTTCCCTGTATAATTAACTTTTATTACTTCAGTGGCAGTAGAAGACAAAATCTTTATCAGGTAAATACCAGGCTTTAATTTCAAGGCGTTCAGATCGAATTGAGCTAATTGGGGAGAAATGTAATTACATTTCTGTACCTCTTTACAAATTCTCCCTGACATATCTGAAAGAGTGAACCTTACTGATTGTTTTGTGGGTAGGTTATAATGTATTGTCAAAACTGAATTCCTTAGTTTTACGTTGTATTTACAGCTGTTTCTGGTATATGGTGCAGATGGAAACGAAGGTGTATTTGCGGTTGTGAAATCTGCTTTCCACCAGTTCCCTGAGATAAATAAAAGGCATAGAAGGCCAATGCTGTCACCATAATAATCTCCTTGGGGTTTTTTAATTATGTTCCAGCCCTTATCTAAATATTCCTGATGGGTGGCATCACAAACACAGGCAGCAATAAATGGTGCGGTAAATGCCATATCCGAATAATTTTCCAGTTTGGAGCCATCCAGCTTGTATCCTGCAACGATTTTTTCAGGATTGTTATTTGTGTTTTTTTTCAACCAGGTGAGCATTTTATTGAGGTGCTCTTTTGCTGTGGCAGTTCCGTAATGGGCATAGTCAACCGCGATTCTCCAGGGAAATCTGCAGGCGTTCCATGAATAATCGCCATCGGTTTGAGCTTCCAGAAATTCCGGTTCTGCAGGAATAGGAATTTTGTTTACTACAAAATCGGGCATCAGACCAGTAATGGTGGAGTGGCTGGACGAAATCTGATTAATCAGTGAATAGATAGTATCTGCAGCCTCTAACCAGAACAGATCTTTTGTCAAAGAATAATACGCTCTCATGTGATCAGCCATCCAGTCTGACGGGCGGGTATTATAAAGAGACCGATCCCAGTCACCAAGAGTAGTTCGCTTTGATCCACTTTTTCTTACATCATTTCCCTTTAACCCCAAATTGATCATAGAGTCAGCTTTTGCCTTATATTGGATAATTCCATCACTGCCCCATTGATTAGAGGCCAGAAGAAACGAATAGGCTATATCCATATCACCATCGGTTGCACCATCACTATTACCGTTTACCGGATCGATTACCCAGGACATGAGATTATTATTTATGGTACTTCTATGCAAATCATAAAGATTAACCATACCATCATAGTAAATTTTTGCAGAATCGTCAAATCCTGCCATTAAGGCAAAGATGATCATGCCATAACCATGAGCTTCTGAAGTAGTTACCTCTACACCTGAACCTCCGGTGCCTTTCATGTTTATATAATATCCATTGCCAATTTCTTCGCCATCGGATTTTTTGAGATATTTAGATTTCCATTCCTGATAATAGCCGATTATTGTCTCATTCATCTCAGTTTGGGTCACAATGGAAGGCTTAATACATCCTGGAAAATTAACCTGTTGAGGAAATGGTTTGTTTTGTGCAAGAATTCCGGAATTCGCCAACGAAAATAAAAAGATGATAAACGAAACAAATCTTGCCTGGTAACTTTGATGATAATAGCATTTGGCCAATTTATAGAAGATCATATCTTTAACCCGGTTTGCGGTAAAAATGTGGTTCAATAAAACCGCCCCTATCGCTAATCAGCAATCACGAAGCTTTGATTAAACCTGATTTGGATGATCATTTGGTATAATCCGTCAGATTTAAGTTAATAATATAACCCTTTGTAACTGGGAAATGAAAAATTACCGCTGTTACCCTGTACCGCGGTTAATTTCTTAAAATTAAAGGTGTTACTATATTCATCCTGAAGACA
>CAYYNL010000037.1:0-30206 GCA_964472925.1 uncultured Fibrobacter sp.
ACAATAATAGGATAGGAAGGTGAAACCAGGCAAAACGACATCCATATAATAATTAAAACCCGAAAAGAATTCATCTCATCATCTTTTAATTAATAATCCTGATCTGTCAACAAATAAGTTCTTTAGAACTTTCCGATTAGACACATTGTTTCTTGTTATATGCTATTTTCAGTCTGTTGGCAACAAATAATATATTCCTTTTTATTCAATTCTGCACATTTCCAGATGAAATAGGCTGGAACGCATTTTTGCAAAGCCTCAGGATAAGAGGTTTAAGAAAAGAGGAGAATACATACAAACCAATAATAATGGGGAGAGAAGATCTTTTGTACCCGATGGTGAGGTAAGTGGTCTATGACAAAACTTTGACCGCCTAACTTTCAAAAAGGCGATGTGATTCTTTTAATCCGAGTACGATTTAGGATTATGGCTATATTAGCGTAATGCCGCAGGAGTATACCTTTTGAGTAAAAGGGAAAGAGTAACCACGGTTACAGAGCTCATGGCCATGGCAAATCCAGCCAATTCTGGCCTGAAACTAATTCCCCACAATGGATAGAGTACCCCGGCAGCCAGAGGAATAAGCGCCCCATTGTAGGCAAAAGCCCAAAAAAGATTCCACTTTATCCTCTGCATTATTTTCCTGCCCAGTTGTATTGCAGCTACAGCATCAAGCGGATCATTTTTAACCAGAACAATCTGTGCACTCTCCACCGCCACATCGGTTCCGTTACCAAGAGCAATTCCCACATCCGCCTGGGCCAATGCCGGAGCATCATTGATTCCATCACCAACAAAAGCAACAATCTCTCCCTCTGACTGTAGCCTTTTTACTTCTGCAGCCTTATCCTGAGGAAGTACTTCTGCCAATACTCTGGTTATACCGGCCTGAGATGCGACAGAACTGGCAGTACTCTTATTATCGCCAGTAATCATAACCACATGACAGCCCATTTTTTTCAATTCAGTTACAGCTTTCTGTGAAGAGCTTTTTAATGGATCGGTAATTGCAATTGTTCCAAGCAGTTTTTTAGAATCAGCTACCAAAACAAGTGTCTTGCCCTGCTGTTCCAATTCGTTGATTTTTTTTAAAACACAGGAATAATCAATACCATTTTCGCTAAGAAAGAGACGGTTTCCGATATAAATCGTCTTTCCATTTACATTGGCACACACACCTTTTCCTTCAACGGTAAAGAATTCACTGGTTTCTCCTATAGTTATTCCAGCTTTTATTGCAGCATCAATTATTGCATCGCCCAGTGGATGTCCCGAGTTTTTTTCCACAGATGCGGCATAAAACAGCAATGTATTCTCCGAAATTTCATAAGCGGACAAATCTGTAACTACCGGATGCCCTGCAGTTAATGTACCGGTTTTATCAAAAATTACAAGGGTCACCTTTTGAGCAAGCTCCAGAGCCTCTCCGTTTTTGATAAGAATTCCAAGCTCAGCTCCTCTGCCAATGCCCACGGTTACAGCGGTCGGTGAAGCCAGACCTAATGCACATGGGCAAGCGATAACTAACACTGCTACAAAAGTGGTAAATGCAAAAAGCAGCGATGATTCAGCTATAAAATACCAGCCAATAAAGGACAATATTGCCACAGCCAAAACGAAAGGAATGAAAAATTCCACTGCTTTATCTGCGATTTTCTGAACAGGTGGTCGTGACCCCTGAGCTTCCCGTACCAATTTGATTATTTGAGAGAGCACAGTATCTTTTCCAACCCGATCCGCTTTGAACTGAAGTACGCCGTTACGGTTAAAAGTTCCTCCTGTAAGCGGATCGCCAGGCTTTTTCACCACTGGAATCGATTCACCAGTAATCATCGATTCATCCACAGAACTTTCTCCGGCAGTGACTATTCCATCAACCGGTATTTTTTCACCTGGTTTAACAACGATCATATCCCCTTTAACCAACAATTCCACAGGAAGCCCGATTTGCTGATTGTTACGGATGACAGTCGCGGTAGCAGCCTGCAAACCAATCAGTTTCTTTATGGATTCGGAGGTTTTCCCGCGTGCTCTGGCTTCCAGAAAACGTCCCAAAGTCAAAAAGCCAGCAAGCATTATTGCAGTTTCATAGAACATGAACTGGTGAGAGAATATGACTCCCAAAGTGGAGAGAACGCTGGCAGAAAATGCAGTGGTAATTCCCATGGCATACATTACATCCATGGTCAGAGAGCCAGATTTAAGGGCTGACCAGGCAGCAGTAAAGATAGGAAAAGATACATATAAGAATACCGGAGCAGAAATCAGCATAATAATAAAAGGTGTATAACGGTGGTGCATTACTGCAGGCAGATACATGACAATCATCATGGGAAGGCTTACAGAAAATGCAGTGATAATTCTAAATAGTCTACTCTTCTGTTCCCTGGTTTTTAGCTTTTCGGATTCCTCAGTTCCGTATTCATCAATAATACCCCGGTACTCAAACCCAGCTTCAGTGACAGCACGGTTAAGCTCTGCGGTATTGACTATCTGAGTAGCTAAAGTAACCAGTGCGCTTTCAGTTACAGGATTTACCGAAGCATCAATCACACCATCTACACTGCACAGAGCATTTTTTACTTTAGCTGCACATGATGCGCAATGCATTCCACCGATGATGATAGAAATTTGCTTTTCAGAAGCCTTGAACCCGTTATCTTCAATTGTTTTTTTTAAATCTTCGAATGTTATTTTTGATTTGTCGAATTCGACAGATGCAGTTCCGGTTTCAAAAAACACCTCTGCAGAAATCACTCCGTCTCTTGAAAAAAACGCTTTTTGCAACCTATTGGCACAACTGGCGCAATGCATGCCAGAAACGGTTATATCAGCCTTTTTAATGTTTGGATTCATCAGCAGCGTGCTTGTCTTTTCCCAGGTAAAGATATTCCATTTCGTCGAAATATAATATTTTCTGATAAGAGATAAGGGCGATCTTTTAATCAGACTGATGCAAACTGCAATTTCTATGCAGAATGAGCAGAATTACAAGTATAACTAATGCGGAGATTGTGTAACAGGAATAAAATTTAAAAAACTCTCCGACTGGAGTACTGGAAAAGAGGTATGGGATTCCAATAAGGAATATATATACGGTTAATAAATAGTGGACTAATGGAGTAATTATCCCGGGAATCATGCGTATACAATAATATATCGAGACAGTTGCAGGCAATAGCAGTACCCAGTAATGTCTCCAGGCGATCGGTGGAAAAAGAATCATCATTACACAGATAATTGAGAACTCAATCATGCCCGATACCGATGCTCTTTTATGCTGGACTTTTAATAGAGACGAAAATGAGATGATTGCTATTAAAGCTATGGAACAATAATTGGCTATATTAATAATAATTGAAGGAGCGGTTTCTACTATATGAAGCTGATGAACCAGCAGACGATACCAGAACGCATATAATGATTGGTTATATGTGCCCATATAATCTGAAATTATAGGTTTGAGCAGGCTCTTGGAAATCCACTCATTCATCAGAGCTGTATACTTTTGAAAACCATAGAAAAACATTGGCGAAACAGTAAAGGCGATACTCCATAGCAGTGTGGCTATAGCGGTTTTCCATTGCTTTCTGAAAAGGAAGTATATCAGAAACAGACCTGGATATGCTTTAATCGAAGCAGCAAGACCGAAAAAGAAACCAGATTTCCAGTCTTTTTTGGAGTTATAAAAATACAAACCGGATATTATCAGTAAAAGTATACACATATTAATCTGCAGCCAATAGAAATTGGCAATAAAAGCCGGAAGGACCAGGAGAAAGGGTACGAAAATCAGATCAGATGTAAAATCAAAGCCATCACCAGGAAAGAAAGCAACTCGCTTTTTGTAGAGTATCAGAACCATAATCTTCATTGATATGACAAAAGCAGTAAAATTAAAGAAATACCATAACACCTTAGTCAGTGGTAATCCTAACAGATCATTACAAAGAGCCAGTGGTACTGAGAGAAAAGAGAAAAATGGGGGCCAGGTGTTGGTGGTAGAGAATTTATAAAGTTCCCCAAGTCTAAGAGCATCGTGACCAGCATCGATATACCAGTGAAGATCCCTGCCCCGACCGCTATTACTATTAAAATAAACGGTTATTTCGGGCAATATCAGTGCTGCAAGGATAAAGAAAAAGATTGCTTTTCTGTATTTTTTAAACAGCGTAAGGATTGCCGGTTTTATTCTTGAGCTATCAATCATTGAAATTTTACTCCGGTGATCTATTTTGGAAATCTACTTTTTTTGGCTATAAAAATAGGTAAAATAAAACACTTTTCCATGTATGTATTATCGAGCTTCAGTCTTTATCAATAGCAAGGCTGATGTTTCTGTGTAAAATGACGAGGGCAGCTAACAGCACGAGTCCAGAGAACAAACTACTGGAATGCATCTTTAAAAAGAAGGTGATTGCCGTTTTTGAGAAAATGTAAGGTATTGCTGTTAAAATTATATAAGTAACAAAAAGAAACTTAACCGAAGTAGTGAATACCTGTGGCTTTTTTTTCAAGCAATAATATACAGAGGCGGTTGCAGGTAACAGTAATACCCAGTAATGCCCCCAAGCGATTGGAGGAAATATCATCATCATAACACAAATTTTAGAAAATTCGATAAAACCGGATATAGACAGTTTCCTATAAGGGAATCTCATAATCGATGAAAAAACGATAACAGATATTGTAGCAATCGACAAATAATTAGCTGATTTGATTATCATGGATGCCGGTTGAGTGACATGTAACTGATGGGCCAGCAGCCGTTCCCAGAATGCGTAAAGGGATTGATTCGAAAAAGACTGATATCCAACTATGAATGGTTTGAAAAAGCTGATCGACAGCCATTCGATCATCAGGTTACCGAATCGCTCAAAGCCATAGAAAAGAACAGGAGAAACCGTAAATCCAATAGCCCATAAAAGGATGGTACCAGCAATTTTCCATTGTTTTCTCAAGAGGAAATAGATCAGAAAAAGACCAGGAAATGCTTTTATCGAAGCAGCAAGCCCAAAGAAGAAGCCTGAGACCCAGTTTCTCTCCCGGGTGTAAAAGAAAAAACCGGCAATAACCAGAAACAGAACAAACATGTTTATCTGCAGCATGAAGAAATTCTTGATAAAACCAGGCAAAATAAGAAAAAATGGGATAAAAACCAGATCAGAAGTAAAATCAAACCTGTCGTTACCTGGCAAAAAAGAGGGTTTCTTTTTATAAAGCAGCAAAGAGATCATCTGCATGGCCAGGATAAAAGCAAAAAAATTAAAAAAGTACCACAGTTCCTTTGTTACAGGCAATCCGAAGAGTTTTTGAGAAAGAGCAAGTGGAATACAAAAAAAAGAAAAAAATGGAGGCCAGGTATTGTTTTTGGCTGGTTCAGAAATTCTGTAGAGATTTTCCAGTCTTAAGGCATCATTACCAGCACTTAAATATCCATAAATATCGAAACCACGATTGGGCCGATAAAAATAAACGGTTACCTCGGGAAGCACTATTGCAGCAAGAGCAATGTAAAAAATGAGTTTTCTGTATTTTTGACAGAAATTTATGATTGTTTGTTTTAACCGGGATGCCGAAATCATTTCATTTTCCGATATGGCCTGAGATTATACTTAATTATGCAGATTAAAGCCCTGAAAGCATCTTTCCAGCCGATTTTCTTCCCCTCTCCATAGGTCCTTCCAAAATAAGAGATCCCAACTTCATATACTCTCACTTCTTTTAGCTTGGATATCTTCGCAGTAATCTCAGGTTCAAAGCCAAACCGTTTTTCCTCGATGGTAATCTGGTTTAAAACCGTCTTTTTAAAGACTTTATATCCGGTTTCCATGTCGGTCAGGTTGTGATTGGAAAACATATTAGATAAGAGAGTAAGCATTTTATTACCAACAGAATGCCAGAAATAAAGCACCCTGTGAGGTCCTGAAGTTAAAAAGCGAGACCCGTAAACTACATCCGCATGTCCATCAAGAATAGGCTGAAGCAACACCGGATATTCGTTTGGATCATATTCCAAGTCGGCATCCTGGATTAAAACGATATCCCCAGTGCAATTGGAGAAGCCATGCTGAAGAGCAGCACCTTTGCCACTGTTTTTTTCTAAATGAAAAACACGAATAACATCACTGCGCATGTTATTTAACAACTCTGCTGACCTATCACTTGAACCATCATTAACCGCCACAATTTCCCTGGAAGAGATCCCAGAAGGTACAGGTGCATTTAAAACCTTCCTGATTGTAGTTTCGATGGTCTTTTCTTCGTTATAAACCGGAATTACAATACTTAACTTCATCTCGCAGTGTACCCCTTAAAAACGACAAATATAAAACATGAGAAAATATATGAATACAAATTATAGTTTAATAAATTTTGCAATAGAATGTCGCAGCTAAACGCACTTTCTGTTCCATTAAAAGATAGAAATGAAGTTTTCAGGGCTTTTTATGGCATTTTTGATTACTATGGCAGCAGGAAAAGGTCTGCTCTATTGGCGTTATTAAATGGGAGTAATGTATATTTTTCCGCTTTGATACAAGCAGGCCTGATATGGAAACAATTATTCTATTAGTGGTTTCGAATATATTCATGACTTTTGCCTGGTATGGGCATTTAAAATTCAAAGATACACCGCTTTGGGCAGTTATAATAATTAGTTGGCTGATCGCGTTTGTTGAATACTGCTTTCAGGTACCAGCTAACCGTATCGGTCACCGCCAGTTCAGTGCAGCACAATTAAAGATTATTCAAGAAGTAATAACCTTAGTGATCTTTTCTCTGTTTTCCATCTTTTATTTACGTGAGCAGTTTCGCTGGAATTACATAGTAGGATATTGCCTCATTATAGGGGCAGTATTTTTCTTCTTTAAAAAGTAGTTTTGCTGATTTTGTGCAAAAGTATTCTACGTAACTACAAAAACCGGCTTAAATATGCATTTAATGACAAAATCCCTGACTGTAAATGAATCCGGAGAATACTATTACCAGGCAGAACCATTGGTTAAAATACTCAACTTTATTTTGGCAATCTTCAGCCTGGCAGCCATCTCCAGCCTTGTTCTTCAATATGGTTTTTATTTGACAGATTCAGTCGCGGCAATCCTTAACCGGGTTGATCTTTTAATCGTACAGTTTTATTTATGGCAATTTATCTTTAAGTTCCTTTTTAGCCGCTCAAAGCTTTCCTTTATAAAACGGCACTTGTTCGAAGCTGTATTGGCAGTACTGATTTTGTCAGACTTCGCAATAATAATTCACCTTGAGGGATTAAATGGCATAAGAAAATATTTCCTGGACATAAATATTACCGCAGTTACAAAAATATATGTAGTCTTTACCCAGATACTTATCATTCTGTCTATAGTAATTGAGGGGATTCATTATAATACCAGACTGGCTTCACTGAAGTTTCATCCTGCCCAGACCATGATGTTAAGCTACATAGTTGTAATTTTCATAGGTACAGTCCTTCTGATGCTTCCCAAAGCAACCCCCAGCAATGTCTCAATAAGTTTTATCGACGCTCTATTTACCGCCACCAGCGCTGCATGTGTAACCGGATTAACTGTGATTGACACTGCTGGCGGGTTTACTATGACCGGGAAACTGATAATACTGTTTTTAATACAGATAGGCGGTCTGGGCATCATGACCATTTCAAGTTTTCTGGCCCTTTTTTTTGGTCAGGGTGTAGGCATCAGAGAAAGAGTCATGTTGCATCAGATGATGAATATTGACAAATTAGGAATGATTTCCACAGTGTTGCGAAATGCAGTAATTCTGACTTTGAGCATTGAAGCTGCCGGGGCAATCCTTTTAATGTTTTTCTGGGCAGATCAGGGATGGACTGTCAACCAATTGATTTTTAATTCAGTATTTCACTCCGTTTCAGCTTTCTGTAATTCCGGATTTTCTACCTTTTCAGATAACCTGAGCTCTTATCATAATGATATCGGAGTCTTGATATCCATTTCATCTCTGATTATTCTTGGTGGACTGGGTTTCATTGTAATACTGGAATTAATTGGTGGTACTGTTCAGAAAAAAAAGCCTCGTCGCCGCTCCCGGCTCTCTATTCAAAGCCGTATGGTTTTAATAATCAGCGGACTTTTATTGCTGATAGGTTTCGTTCTTCTGTATATGCTAGATGGTCATGAGAATGGATGGAACAGGGCGTTGACTGCATTTTTCAATTCAGTTACAGCGCGTACCTGTGGATTTAATACTATGGATTTTTCAGCACTTAATAATTCTTCGATATTGATTATTATGATACTTATGTTTATAGGTGCATCTCCCGGATCAACAGGAGGTGGAATCAAAACAACCACCCTGGGAATACTTTGGGCAAGTATAGGAGCAATTATTACCGGCCAGAACCGTATAGTTATTTTTAAACGCAGGATTCCATTTCTGGTTCTTAACCGGGCCCTGGTTGTCTTTGCGTTCTCAGTAATGGTTGTGGTACTCACTGCTTTTCTGTTAAGCATTACAGAAAATGCCCCAATAATAGACATAATTTTCGAATCAGTCTCTGCATTCAGTACAGTAGGGCTATCCCTGGGGCTTACACAACTGTTAACCACAAACGGAAAGTTAATAATTATATTAGTGATGTTTATCGGAAGACTGGGGGCTTTAACTCTGGCCTTTGCCATTACCGCACCCACCGAACTACCTTCTGTTAAAGTCGAATATCCATCAGAATCGGTGATGATTGGTTAGAACAGGATTATTCTTATGGACAAATATGTTATCATAGGTCTGGGAGTTTTTGGCCGTGCGCTGGCCGAAAATCTTATCCAGAAAGGCACGGAGGTAATAGTAATAGATAAGTCGATGGATCTTATAGAAGAGATGCGGGATCTGGTGACATATGCAGTTTGCATGGACAGTACCGATGAAAAAGCACTGGATACCCTTGGCTTAAATGATGTGGATGTGGGAATCGTTTGTATCGGTGAAGATTTCGAAGCGAATCTGCTGACTTCGGTTCTGCTGAAACAAAAAGGGGTAAAAAAAGTTATCTCCAGGGCATCGGGTCCGCTTCATATTAAGATCCTAAAAGCCGTCGGTATACATCAAATAATAACTCCCGGCGTAGAAGCAGCAGAGAAACTCGCCTACAGTTTAATCCATAAAAGTTTACTCGACATAAGTTATATTTCAGAAACTACTGCGGCTGCCAAGATCAGCATACCCCCCAGTTTTGCAGGTAAAACTCTGGGAAAACTGAATCTCAGAGCAAGATTTGGCATCAATGTGGTCGCGATCCACCGAATGGTCGAAAATATGGAAAAAGATGGCCTGGTTGTTCATGAGAAAGTCGTGAGCAATATTCCTGGGGCAGACACCGTAATAGAAGCTAATGATATTCTGGTGGTAATTGGAGAAACTCAGGATCTCGATAGAGTTATGAAAAGTCTTTAAAAACTGTTTTTTACAGTTGGCTAAAACTTCAAATCACATCAGCAGGAAACTAATTGCCATCTCTGTGGCAATAAACCCGCGAGAAAAACGAATTCTGGTTCTGGAGGAATAGAGTACATGGAAAAACGAATGATTATCCCCGATGAAAACTCGCTGGAGCTTTATTTAAAAGATATCAGCAAAAACGAAGCACTTTCTGCTGAAGAGGAAGCTCGCCTTGCTGTAAGAATCAAGCAGGGTGATAAAAAAGCCTTGGAAAAACTGATAAAGGCTAATCTTCGCTTCGTGGTCAGTGTAGCCAGAAACTATCAAAACCAGGGCTTACCTCTTGGTGAATTGATAAGTGAAGGTAATCTGGGCTTGATTCAGGCTGCAAAACGATTTGATGAAAAACGCAACTTCAAATTCATTTCTTATGCTGTCTGGTGGATAAGACAAGCGATACTGCGCGCACTTGCCGATCGCTCCAGAATTACCAGAGTACCTCTAAACCGCATTGGAATCATTCACAAAGTTGGACGAACCCAAAGCAAACTCGAACAGAAATTTCGAAGAGTTCCTACCATGGAGGAAATTGCTCAGGAACTGGGCTTACAGGAAAGTGAAGTGCTGGAAATCCAGAAAATCGGAAACCGTTACCTTTCACTTGACACACCTGTTCAGGCCGATGACAGCTCGGTACTGATCGATCTCTTACATGATGAGAATCAGGAGATGCCTGACAGTAAGCTCATCGAGATGTCCATGCAGGATGGAGTCAATAAAATTCTTGACACACTTAATGAAAGGGAGAAAAGAGTTCTCAAATTATACTTCGGTGTAGGCGAAGATACTCCACATACCTTGGATGAAATCGGTAAAAGACTTCATCTGACCCGTGAACGAGTTCGCCAAATAAAAGAAAAGGCTATTCATCGCCTTAAAAACTCCTATCGCAACAGATGCCTAAAGGTTTTTACCGACTTTAATGGCTAAGGTTGCACAATAGTCCTGTTTTTTCTTCTTTTGAACAGGACTATTTTTTTACCTCCCTCTCTGCTCAGCATTCAGAGCAAAAATTACATACCATGTTTGCTAATTCATATATATATTTCTTTTCACAAGTAGAGTATTTTCACTTTTTTCCAAACATTCATGATGAACCCACTCTCTAAACTTAAAAAGGTTAAAAAAAGAAGAGTTCTAATCATTTCCGGAGGTGGCGTTCAAAGCGGTATTCAATGCCTTTATCTAAAATTCAATGGAAACTGGGATCTGCTGTCATCCTCCTTTTCCCCTTATCCTCAAAAAGTCTCTGATTTTATTGAACTTTGTGCCAAACAGGATGAATCTTTCAAACTCTGCGATCTATCATGGCTAGATTATAAAATCTCCACACTTCTGACCGAATCTGCCAAAACAGTACTTATGGGATTACCTACCGCATTGCGCTCACCCCATTACATTGTACTTAATAAACCAATAATATGGAAAGGTTCCATCGGAGAGAATCAACAACAATCGCATTGGGACTTTTCTCTGGGTGATGCGCAATATTTGGCCAGCATGTTCAATGTTCCTGTGCTTACAGACTTTGTTCGTCATAATATTCTGGCAGGCGGCATTGGTACTCTTCCCACAAATCCAGGTGACCAGATAATCGCCTCCCGCAGCTCCGGAATAGCAGTGTTTCTTAATATCGGTGCAATCTGTAGAATGTCCATTATCGATGTAGCAACCTCCACCGTACTTGTAGATTCGGACTGTGGCCCTGGTAGCTGCCTTCAGAATAAATTGATAAAAGAAAACCTCAATACTAAAGATGGATTCGATCGTGATGGCTGTTTTGCCGCAGAAGGTAAAGTAGAAGGAGACTGCCTTAACAAACTGGCCTCTACTGAATGGTTTCTCAAACCATCCCCAAAAAATGCTCTGTCAAATCAATTCGATGATCTTCTTCTGTTCCCTTCACTTAAATCCCTTCCTGCCGCAGATCAGGTTGCCACAATTACGGCCCTTTCTGCACGATCCGCATACGATTTCTTTCGAAGAGAATATAAACTCAAGATAGCACCCAACGCGATTTATGTTTCAGGGGGCTCAGTGAACAACCTTACCCTTATGGAATACCTGAAAACCTACTTCTCTCCGATACCAGTCCATAGTATCGAAACTCTGGGGATACCTGCAGATATGAGAATACCTTTAGCCCTGGGCATTACATCGGATGCTTATATAAGCGGGGTTTCAATCCCATGGGAAAGCGGAAATACTCCAAGAATCGGTCCGCTGGCCAGATGGGTTCTACCCTGAAACTGTTTTGTAGCTAATGGTATAAGACATGTGTAATAGATTGTATGTTCACACCAATCTACGCTAGTATTGATTTAATCAGAATCAGTATCTTTCATCCGCATTAAACCACGTGTACTCCCTTTCACAAATTTTAACAGAACATCTATGTCTTTATCACCTGGAAAGGTGATCAAAAGTTTGTCGATGGCTTGCTTTAGAGTAAGATTTTCTCTAAAAAGAATCTTGAATGCCCGTTTAATGTTCTGACGCCGTTCAGAAGAAAACCCGTGACGTTCCAACCCCACCTTGTTTATCCCGATAATCCGCGTCTCACCTTCTCCGCTGCACATAGCATAAGGCACTACATCCATAAAGGGACGGGAAACAGCACCGATAAAAGCGTAATCACCGATTCGGGTAAACTGATGAATTGGGACAATTCCGCCAATAGTCACATAATTCCCGACTTCAACATGTCCTGCCATTGCCAGACTGTTGGAGATAGTAACATCAGTCCCCAGAATGCAATCGTGAGCGATATGGCAGTAAGCCATGATCCAGCTATTATCACCTATCCGGGTTTCACCCCGATCTATAGTGCCCCGGTTAATAGTCACATATTCACGAATGAATCCGTTTTTTCCGATATAAGTATATGTTTTTTCACCAGCAAACTTTTTATCCTGAGGGATCAGACCAATAGCAGCACCTTTGAAGATCCGTGTTTTTTCACCGATTCTTGTACCCTCTGCAATCATTACATGAGGGCCGATTGTACAACCATCCCCGATTTCTACATCGTCTTCAATAACGGTATAGGGACCAATTGTGACATCGGTCCCAAGAACAGCCCCCGGACCAATAATAGCCGTGGGGTGAATATTAGTAGCCATAATAATCCTCTTTTAACTTCCCAGCATCGCCAGCATATCAGCTTCGCAAACCAGTTTGTCGCCCACGTATGCCTTCCCCTGAAATTTACCAGTACCCCGTCTAAAAGTAATCATGTTGACTTCCAGACGTAAAGTATCACCAGGACGCACAACCCCTCTGAAACGGGCATTATCAATACCCAGAAACAGAACTTTTTTCTCAGCAGCTCCACTTCCGAATAACCCCATAATGGTAGCAGCCTGAGCCAAGGCTTCGATCTGTAATACTCCTGGCATCACCGGATTTCCAGGGAAATGTCCCTCGAAGAAATTATCGTTAAAGGATACGTTTTTCTGAGCAATTATTCTTTCCCTCGGAACTATTTCCAGAACCTTATCCACAAACAGGAATGGGTGACGATGAGGAATTGTATTAAGAATGTCATCGTAGGTCATCTCGATGCTGGTTCCAGCTCCTTGTTCTTTTTTATTTATAGCTTCACGAATGTTTTTTGCCACAGCGATATTGGCAGCATGGCCGGTTCTTGCCCCGATAATGTGTGCCTTAATCGGTTTACCCAGAAGATAAAGATCGCCTATGAGATCCAGTGCCTTGTGGCGGCAGGGTTCATTCCAGAATCTTAGCTGGGTGGTATTGAGAAAACCATTTTCCCCGGATTCGATGGGGCCCTGCCATGAAAAAAGCCTTCTGATATAGTCTATATGTTCATTTGTTAAATCCACATCCTGTACTACCAGTGCACTATCCAGAGAACCACCCTTAATCAGTCCCTGCTCCCTGAGTTTTTCAATTTCAGAGAGGAAACAGAATGTACGCGCAGGTGCAAAATCCTTCTCGTAATCGTCCAGAGAGAATAGAGTGGTATATTGAGCTCCCAACCTTGGATAGTTATAATCAATTTCCAGAGTAAGCCGGAAATGATCTAATGGGAAAGCTGCCAGAGCCACATCACCTTTAACAAAGATTGCCGGTTCCTCAATAGTGATATACTCACGTTCAGCCTGTTGCTCCACGATTCCGGCTTCTTTTACCAGCTGTACAAAAGGTAGTGAAGAACCATCCAGTAAAGGAATTTCCTGAGCATCCACTTCCACCCGGCAGTTATCAATCTTCATACCGGCAAAACAGGACATTACATGTTCAACAGAGTAAATTCTGATACTATCCTTTCCGATAGCAGTTCCCCTGGCCAAATCAACTACATTATCTATATCAGCCTGTATTTCTGGTTTATTTTCAAGATCTACTCTTACAAAGCGGATTCCGTAATTTTCTGGAGCCGGATTAAATGTCACTTTTGCAAGAACACCGGTATGAAGTCCAACACCGGAAATAGATACACTTTTGCCGATTGTCTGCTGCAAGGCCATAGTGCTTAAGAAATCCTTTCTGAACAAAACCTATGAATTAGAAATAACTGAACTTTTTAAATCTTCAATCTCTTTTTTGAGTTTCTTAATTTCCTTAAGCAACTCAGGCAAAGATGCTTGCGCGGCTTCGATTCTACGCATGGTCATAAGATCCCTTGCAGGATAGCCGGTTATCTTTGCTCCAGGAGCAGTTCCCTTAGAAACACCAGCCTTGGCACCAATAAAAGTACCATCCCCTATCTCTATATGCCCCACCATTCCAACCTGTCCGGCAAGAATAACCTGTTTGCCTATTTTTGTACTTCCGGAGATCCCCACCTGAGCCGCCATAGCTGTGTTCTCACCTACAGTGACATTATGTGCTATATGCACCAGGTTATCGATTTTTACTCCTTTACCGATAACGGTGGGATCAAAATTACCTCTGTCTATTGTGGTATTTGCACCGATGTCTACATCGTCTTCTATGATTACTCTTCCAAAACAAGGGATTCTTACAAAACGTGGTCCATCGGTGGCATTTCCAAAACCATCGCTTCCGATAACCGCACCAGACTGAATAATTACCCTGTTACCGATTCTGGTGTCCCATCGGATTACTGCACCCGAATCGATACGGCAATCTGAACCAATTACTGTATTCTTTTCTATAATGCATCCGGCAGCGATTCGACACCTGGCCCCTATAATAACTCCTGGTCCAATGATAGTACCAGGTCCTACAGTCGTGGAAGGATCGATTTGAGCAGTCGAATCGATAATACTGTCAACAGAGATATTCTCTCCAAAAAGAGAAGATACATCCTCAAATAGCTGAGCTGCTTTCGCATACCCTAAATAAGGATCATTTACTTCCAGACAGATTTTTCCTGGAATGACCTGCCCCTTTTTTACGATTACAAATCTGGAGCTGCATTTTTCTACCTGAGGAAGATACTTGGGACTGGACAAGAAAACGAGTTCTGATTCAGAAGCTCTTTGTGGACTGTTAATGCCGCTGACAGTAAAATCGGCAGTTCCCTCTGGAACTACCGCATCTATAGCCTTAGCCACAACTGATAGTTTAAACACGATTATTTCTCCTTGTTGAGGAGGTCCAATACTCGCTTATTCAAATTGTAAGCAGGCTTGGCATGAACTATTCCACCAGCCCGAGCATCAAATATAAAATCATAATTCTCTTCAGCAGCAATTTTATCTAATATTTTTTGAATTTTTTCCAAAATGGGTTTTGTCAGCTCTTCATTTTTAATAAGAGCTTCACCTTTCTGTCCGAATTTCTGCTGAAGAAATTCCTGATAAGCTATCATTTTGGTATTCAGTGAATCTTCAAGTTCTTTTTTACGTTCAGCACTCAAAAGAAGGCTTTGCTTATCGAGCTGTTCTTTGAGATCCTTTAACTCTTTTTGTCTTCTGGATGCATCCTGCTCCCATTTTGCTACTTCTTTGTTAAATTTCTCCTGAGCCAGTTTGGTACCTTCGTATTGGGTAAAGATCTCTTCAGAATTGATATATCCGATTTTCATCTCAGCATGCAATGCAGCTGCACTTACACAGAGACCCACAAGACCAACTATAAAACCTTTGCGCATGTAATCCTCCTTTTTCTTAAGCATTTCCACCCCCGGGCAGCAGCGCATCCTGCTCAAGAATCAGAAACTCTTAAAAACCTCTATTCATCAAGAAATGTACTTCCCAGCCATTTGGTTTTTCATCAAAACGGTTGTTCTTATCAGGATCATCCAAACCATAACCGAAATCAAAACCCATGATCCCTAACATCGGTACATTTAGACGTATGCCGAATCCAACCGATTTGTACAGATCCCCGAAATTGATCTTTGATAACCCGCTCCAGGTATTGCCTGCATCAGCAAAGACTCCCAGATAAAGCTGCTGATCCAACAGAGGATATCGCAACTCCAAGGATGAAGCAAAAAGAGTCAGACCGTTTTCGACATCGTCTCCATACCAGCCACCAAACTCATAATCAGAATATCCCCGCAAGTCTCCATCCCCGGTGAGAACTCCACCAAGATTAAACAGCTCAGCACGTCCGATTTTTATATCCTGCCCCAGCCCGGTGATAAGCCCGAAATTCGTGCGGCTTCCCAATACCAGTTTTCCAGCCAGAGGAAAATAATGTTCGTAGCTTAGTTTTCCTTTGAAAAAACGAAAATATCTATCAGTGGGCCCCCAGGCAATCTGAGGTTCAATAGACAGTCTATCACCCTTGGTAGGAAAAAGAGGCAAATCCAGATCATATCTGGACACATTAAAGGATAACTGATTAAGATAGCCCTCTTTAAGAACCTCTAAATTATACTGTGGCTTGCTTGCAGAAGGAATACTGCTCTTTTCAAAACTAAATTGATAGGAACCCTGAAATTTGAAATTATTGTCAGGCCATTTCAGTTTGGAACGCCCGGCAGTAAGTCTAAAACCCACACTTTTATTATTTTCACCGTCATAATACTCGTGTAAAGTATAAAAAGCCTGTCCGGCAAGTAACAGCGGCATATCGAATGCCCATGGCTCAGTAAAGCCAAGCCTGAAATTCTGGTATTTTTTCCCATATTCGACATTGATATCCAGCAACTGTCCCCTACCTCTGAAATTAGGTATGGAAGTGGAAAAAGTACCCACAAAACTCTCACTGCTATAGGCAGCACCGACCTGCAATTGACCGATGTTATCTTTTTCAGTAATGTCAAAAACCAGATCAATTGTACCATCTTCATTAGGAATCAGATCCGGTTTTACATCACTGAAATAATTAAGAGCCATTATCTTTTGTCTGCTACGCAGCATAAGTGATTGTTTATACTTTTTACCAGGGTAAAGATCGATCTCCCGGCGGACCACCTTTTCCAGTGTTTTATTATTACCTTTAATATCAATCTTTCGCACAATAGCCGGTCTTCCTTCGCTGATATTAAAGGTTACATCGATTGTGTCCCCACGATAATGGCGCTTTTCATCCACCCTAACCCACAAATATCCTTGTTCACGAAATGTATTCTCAACCAGATATTTGGTCATTTCATAAAGGTTTTTCTTAAATGGCTTGTTCTTTTTCAGAGTTATTTTTGAATTCAGGGAATCTGTAGGAATGATACGGTTGCCTTTAAAGAAAAAATCACCGGTATAATACTTTTTACCCTCATCAACAGTAATCTCTATAAAGATATCCCTTTTAGAGTCACCATACCAGACACTGTCTTTTACAATCGATGCGTCAAGGTATCCCAGATCATTATAGAAGTAGATAAGTGTATCCAGATGTTCACGATAGAGTTCTTTGTTAAATTCAGCTCCCCGAAACCAGCGTTTTTCCTTGGTTTTAAATTTGCGAGCAAGCTTTGATTCTTTAACCTCCTTATTTCCTTTGAACACTATACTTACTACCCGTACTTTGGGCCCCTCCTTGATATTCACTTTTACAAAGGCATTTCCTGGTATTTTAGATTTCACCAGTTCTGTATTTATTTCAGCCAGATTGTATCCCTTTTCAATGTATAATTCCTTAATCTTCTTCTTCAGATCAAAAAGAATGTCATCGGTTATAACCTGTCCCTTCTTTAAAAGAGTAACCTTCTCTTCAAAATCCTTAGTTTTGAGTTTTCTGTTACCCTCATACTCCACATTTTCACAAATCGGGTACTCTTCCAGCTGCAATTTCAATTTTACAGATGAATCAGTTTCAGAAATTACATAAAAATCGACAGAACGGAAAAGATCCAGTTCATAGACACGGCGTATGGATTCCTGAATATCATTTGTGGTCAAAGGCTTTCCGACCCTGATCTCAAGTGCATTTCTTACAAGGGAAGGCGAATGGGTGCTGAGCCCCTCAATTGCCAGCGAATCAAGTATCTTTACCCTGCTTACCTGCCCGGCGGTATCAGGATCATACTCATCAGCATAAGCTGCAGGACCAAATTCTCTGTCCATAGAATCAGGTTGCTGAGCCCAGGAAAAGCTGCAGAGAAAAATGAGTGGTAGAGAAATTGCCCAATACCGTAATATCATAAAAACCTCTAAAAGCAAGTTAAAATTTAAGTTTCTGCTCAATCGTATTAAAAACAGCCATATTTTTCAGTATAAAACGAAAAAACGGGCTTCCGTTTCTATTTCCTATGTAAAAAGTGTATCTAAAATAATGGTCAAATAAACGGTTGGTCGGAAAATTCATTCTGATATTGTATTCAACTGTCAATATCGCTTCTCCTTCATATCAGTACCCCTGGGCTTTAAAAAAAACGTCGCGGAAAAAGTAGCGGCCTGTTATAAGCCCACATTTGCAGAGCGAGATATTCGTATTGATTCACCATTCTCAAATCGATGGTTTTTAAAATTTTAAAAAATAATTCGATTCGGTGCGAAATTCAATGCTATTAACCTCTATACCAGCTACTCTCTATGAGTTATCACTTACTTTACCACGCACCCCGAAGTAAATGACAATTACCGGACAAACACCTGAACACGTTGAAAATACTGCCGGGTAAGACCTGACACAAAATTCTGCTACTCATTTTCAGGTCTACCTTCTTCACTTAAAACATCCCAGGCAGAGTTCTACATACAATAGCATATTTTCGCTTGGGCAAGGCGTTTATTGGTTTTTTTGGAAAAAATTATTCAATGAAGGTTTTGGATTTTTTATAATAACAGAAAAAACCAAGGTAAATTACTCTATACCCGGTTTATTCAAATTCCGGATACAGAGTAAAACAAAAGATAAGAACCTTTCTATTGTTCTTTAGAAAAGACTATCTGATTATTTTCCAAATCCAACCTGATACTGTCTCCATCATGGAAACGGTCATTGAGGAATTCCTCAGCCAACCGATCCTCGACTAATCTCTGAATAGCTCTTCTAAGTGGACGAGCACCCAGAACAGGATCAAAACCCTGATCAACTATATAATCTTTAACCTGCTGGGTAATCAAAAGATGAATATTTCTGTCCACCAGTCGAGCCTCAACATCTTTGAGCTGAATCTCAACTATTTGAGAAATTTCTTTTTTGGATAATGGATAAAAAACGATACTCTCATCAACCCTATTTAGAAATTCCGGATTGAAAATCCTTTTCAGCTCATCCATGACCTTGGATTTCATGGCTTCATAATCAGTTGAGGAGGACGTCTTTCCGAAACCAACCGTACCGCTTTTTTTCACATCGCGAGTCCCGGCATTAGAAGTCATAATGATAATAGTGTTGCGGAAATTCACATGACGCCCATAGGAATCGGTCAAAATCCCATCATCAAGAATTTGCAGCAGAATATTAAAGACATCCGGATGCGCCTTCTCTATCTCATCCAGTAAGATAACAGAATAAGGTTTTTTGCGGATCTTTTCGGTAAGCTGTCCACCCTCTTCATATCCCACATATCCCGGAGGAGCACCAACCAGCCTTGAAACTGCAAACTTTTCCATGTATTCAGACATATCTATTCTAACCAAAGCATCTTCGGTATCAAAAAGAGCTTCAGCCAAAGTCTTTGCAAGCTCAGTTTTACCAACTCCGGTAGGACCCAAGAAGATAAAAGAAGCGATAGGACGTTTAATATTATGCAATCCGGCTCTGGAACGACGAATACTTCGGGCAATCGCCTCCAAGGCGGGATCCTGTCCAATAACCCGCTTTCTTAACTCATCTTCCAGGTGAAGTATCTTTTTAGACTCCTCTTCGGCAAGGCGGGAAAGCGGGATTCCAGTCATGGTAGAAACCACCTCTGCAATTGTGGATTCATCAACCAGCAAACGCTCCTCTGCTTTTGATTTTCGCCAAAGTGCCTTTTTTTCCAGAAGAGTCCCCTTAAGCTTTTCCTGTTTATCTCGCAACTTCGCAGCACGCTCAAACTCCTGCTGCTCAACCGCTTTCTCTTTCTCCTTAACCACATCCCCGATCTCTTTCTCCATATCGCGGATTTCCGAAGGAATTTCCATACTGGAGAGACGCTTACGGGCACCTGCCTCATCGATTACATCGATCGCCTTATCAGGTAGAAAGCGATCGGAGATATATCTTTCGGATAATTTTACTGCTGCATCAATAGCTTTTTCGGTATAAGTAACTTTATGATGATCTTCATAGCGATGTCGCAAACCAGAAAGTATCTGAATGGTTTCGTTAACATTGGGCGGATCGACCATTATCGTCTGAAAACGGCGGGCAAGAGCTCCATCTTTTTCTATGTATTTACGATATTCATCCAGGGTAGTAGCCCCAATACACTGTATCTCGCCTCTGGAAAGCGCTGGTTTGAAAATATTGGAAGCATCAAGGCTGCCCTCAGAGCCACCAGCACCAACAATAGTGTGCAGTTCATCAATAAAGATGATAATGTTCTCATTTTTCTGAAGCTCGACCATAAGGGCTTTTAGCCGCTCTTCAAATTGACCCCTGTATTTGGTACCGGCAACCATGGAAGCCATATCCAGGTTGATTACTCTTTTATTTTCCAGCACCTGGGGAATACTCTTTTCGTAGATTTTCTGAGCCAGTCCCTCAACTATTGCTGTTTTACCTATTCCAGGTTCACCAATAAGAACAGGATTATTCTTTTTGCGACGACTAAGGATCTGTACTACCCGTTCAATCTCCTTCTCCCTGCCAATAACCGGATCTAGTTTGGATTCCCTGGCCATAGCGGTGAGATCTCTGCCGAAATGGTCAAGAAAAGGAGTCTTGCTTTTCTCTTTTGCAGCTCCTACAGTCTCTCCTCCCCGAAGAACCCGGTTGATTTCATCCTTAACCCGTTCATACTCCAGACCGGCAGCCGCCAAAGCATTGGCAGCAGAAGATTCGGTGTCTTTCATTAAAGCCAACAAAAGATGCTCTGTTCCGATATATTTATGAGACATCGAACGAGCCTCATTTGCTGCAATCTCCAACACTTTTTTAGCTCTGGGAGTAAATGGAAGCATCTGTCCGATAGTCATCATTCCACCAGTAGAGGTAATAGTTTTCTCGATACTGGCAGTAAGTTCGTCCAGATCCACACCCATACTGCGCATCACCGCAACAGCTACTCCATCCCCTTCTTTAATCAGCCCAAGTAACAGATGCTCAGTTCCTACATAATCGTTTCCAAGACGAACTGACTCCTCCCGGGCGATCTGCATTACTTTTTTTACTCGATCTGTAAACATCCCGTTCATCATCTATTTTTCCTTTTTAATTGCACATTCAGTTAAGAGCATATATCTTTTTCTTCTGAACGTGGAGATCTTTTCTTTCTCTTTCTCTTTGTTAGCAATTCTCTAACCAACTCCGCTCTGGTTACTGAGATTTCGGTTTCATCCAGATCCTTTTTACAAAAGATCTGAAGATGAGCAGGCATGGAGAGTAAGGTTATTCGGTTTAGTTCCTCAATAGTTAATGTTTCAAAAATTCCGATATTAATTCCTAATCTCAAAGCAGAAGTGAGATTTAAGCACTCTGCCACACTTAGGGTTCTGGCATGCAGAAGGATTCCATAAGCCCGGTAAATTTTATCGGTAATCTCCAGGCGAGCTTCGGTACACAAACGTTCCCGGGCCTCCCGCTCATGCTTAATTACCTCACAAATAATTTTTTCTGTAGCACTGAGAAATTCACTCTCATGAGCCCCCATAGTTGCCTGATTGGAAAGCTGGAAAAAATTACCCACCACTTCTGAGTGTTCGCCAAAAAAACCACGGGTCGATATACCCATCTGGCTGGCCCCCTGCAAAACCGCATCTATGGCCTTGGTAAGTACCAGCCCTGGCAAATGCATTAAAAAAGAAATTCTTAATCCAGTACCAGAATTGGTAGGGCAACAAGTTAGAAAACCCCGTCGCAAATCGAATGCAAACCGGAGTTTACGCCCCAGGGTATCATCCAGCTTGTTGAGCATCTCCCAGAGTATTTCAGGCTGATAACCAGAATCCAGCCCCTGAATACGCAGATGGTCCTCCTCATTAATCATAATATTTATCCGCTGAGAAGGATCTAAAGCAACTCCCCGTTGCCCATCCATGTTCATCAGATCAGGACTGGCTACCCGTTTCTCCACAAAAAACTGCTGTTCAAGCTTCTCCAACCTGCAAAAATCTACCACTTCAAAATGAGGAAGTTTTGTTTCGTTATTCAAAATAGCAGTGACTTCGTTGTAAACCAGCTTACGTTCATCGGCAGATGCATGGTAAGGGAACGCCCGGTGCACTAAATTACGTGCCAGACGAATGCGGCTGGAAATAACGACATCCGAATCAGGTCCACTGTTATTAAACCATGCCGGTAATTTGTCTGCATCCAGAAATGATCTGGTCATTCTCAACTACTCCAGACTATTCTTTTTCAAACTGTGAATAGTATCTCTGATCATGGCTGCCTGCTCAAACTCCTCGTTTTTTATGGCAATAGCAAGCTCGTGACGTAAACGCTTGATCTCGCCATTAATACTCCCTCCAGCAGCAGTCAAACCTGAATACTTTTTCCCTTTATGCACCGAAGAGCCATGTACCTGAATCAGAAGTTCATCAATTTCCGCTTCAAATGCATTGTAACAGTCCGAGCAACCCAACCAGCCCTTATTTCGAAAATCCGAGAATTTCAGTCCACAACGAGAACAGGATTTCTGAGGAATTTTCTCATTTGAATCATTTTCCGAAATAAGCTCATCCTGAATAGAGATGTTAATCCCCTTTTTGCGTGCACACTCATCACAAAGATGAAATACATGCGTTTCATTCTGTAATATCTGTGTCAGATGTATATTAGCAGGGTTTATCCCACATTCATCACACATATTCATTTTCTTTGTTCCTCTAAAACTGCTAACAAGATAAATTTATACTATAAATATAATTTTGCGGTTAATGTTTTGACGCTTTAAAAAAAGGTTCAAACACAGCCCCCCCAAAAAGTTCACCAAGAAACCATTCAAATTAAGTAGCTGTCGGCAGACCCGAAAAGAACAGTTCAACCTAAAGACTTTTCCCCCACCATCCTGCCATCATCAATAGTCAATATCCGGTGCAAACCTTCAGTCAACTGGCTGTTGTGAGTTGCAATTAAAAAAGTCTGATTCAACTCACGGTTGGCCTTATTAAAAAACTCCAGCAGCTTCTCTCCATTACCCTTGTCCAGATTTCCTGTAGGCTCATCTGCAATAACCAGGGCTGGATCATTAAACAAAGCCCTGGCCAAAGCCACTCTCTGTCTCTCTCCTCCGGAAAGCTCTGTCGGATAATGGCTTAATCGTGAAGACAGGCCAAAGAGCCCCAAAAGCTCTTTTGCTCTCTTTACACATTCATTTCGGGATTTTCCCATTATCAGACCAGGAATAATAGTGTTTTCCAGTGCCGTAAAATCAGGCAAAAGATGATGAAACTGAAAAACAAAACCGATATGACGATTTCTGAACTCTGCCAGTTCTATATCAGACATTGACCCCAATATTTTTTTGCAAACCACAACCGTGCCTGAATCAAATTTATCCAAACCACCCAGAATCTGCAATAAAGTTGTTTTCCCAGCCCCTGAGACACCTAAAAGAGCAATCATCTCGCCTCTATTGATAGTAAATGAGATTCCCTTTAACACCTCAAAGGCCCCCTGATCATCAGTATAGGATTTCCTCAAGTTACCTACATCGACTATTACTTCTGACACTTTTTTTCTGCTCCTACTCGTAACGCATCGATTCGGCCGGCAGCATTTTGGCTGCCTTATAGGCAGGATAAATGGTGGTCAGCCAGGCGATAACATTTGCAGCAACGTAAACCATTAAAATATCTGTTGTCTGAATTATTACCGGTAAAGTATTAATAAAATAAATATCACCAGGCAAGGGAATCAGTCTCCAGTGATACTGAATATAACAGAGAGAAACTCCAAGCACCGTTCCCACCGTTGACCCTACAAATCCTACAATTATTCCATATCGCATGAAAATTTTCATTATCGCCGAAGAAGTAGCTCCCATGCTCATCAGTATACCGATTTCTCTTCGCTTCTCAGAAACAGTAGTTACCAGCGATGAAACTATATTTAAAGCTGCCACAAACATTATTAATGATATAACTATGAAAATGATCAGTTTTTCGAGTTTCATCCATTGAAAAATGGACTTGTTCTGTGCCATCCAGTCAATAACCCGATAAGGATATCCCCCCAAAAATTCCCGCAAGTCTGAAGCGACATCGCCAGCTTTGAAAAGATCTTCAGTCTTGATCTGAATTCCCTCCACACCCTTAATGTTTAAAAGCTGCTGAGCAGAATTTATGGATATGTAAATCAGACCTATATCATACTCGTACATGCCAGTCTCAAATACCCCGGTGACAGTAAAGCGACTCATCCTGGGGACCGGATCAGCTTCACCTTCAACATTAGCCAATGCCATTAACACTACCTCGGCGCCATCACGGATACCAAGCTTATCAGCCAGCCCTAATCCGATACATACCCCGGGGAACTTTCTTCCCTTATCCGATTTTGCACTATCCAGACTGAATGTGCCCCATTTGACAGTAGTACCCAGGTCGGTTACAGTTGGCTCCAGTTTATCATCCACAGCAGTAAACATGACCCCCTCCTGAACCTGATCATGCTCAATAGCAGCTTTACCTAAAATATAGGGTGCTGCACCTGTGACTCCGGGAAATTCTAGTATCACATGCCGTAGAGAGTCATAATTCTGAATAGGTACGGAATGGTATTGCATAATGCGGGCATGAGCCTGAGTACCCACGATTCTATCCCGCACCTCTTTTTCAAAACCGTTAGCTATTGACAGAGCGATTACCAGAACGAAACTGCCCAGACAGATCCCCATGGCAGTAACATAGGTTCCCACCTTGCGTTTTCCCCGCAGATACCGCCAGGACACAAATGCCTCAAAATAACTCATATTCTCCGGTAAATTCTCCCCCCTGTAGTAAGAGCCTACTTATTCCGGACGCATCAGCGGAAATAATACCACATCACGCAAGGTGGCTGCATTTGTTAAAAGGGCAATGATTCTGTCAACACCCATACCCCATCCGGAAATAGGGGGCATCCCGAATTCAATACACTGAAGAAAATCATTGTCCACATCCATTGTCTCCTTGTCTCCATGAGCCCTGGCCTGGGCCTGCTGCTTAAAACGCTCAGCCTGATCAACCGGATCGACTAACTCAGAATAAGCATTTACCACTTCCCAGCCATTGACAACCAACTGGAAACGATCCACCACCAACGGGTTCTCATCGTTTTTACGGGCCAAAGGAGAAAGGTCCAAAGGATGATGGGTGATAAAAGTGGGATTAATAAGCTGCGGTCTGGAAACCTTTTTATAAAGCAGGTCAATTAAAGTTCCACGCCCTGCACTGGCAATCTCCACATCTGTTTCAAATCGTATCCCTCTTCTGTCGATCTCCTTCATCAGCTCTTCCTTAGTACTAAAAGCATCTATGTCAATACCACAATCCTTTAGAATAAGCTCCCTGAAAGAGTATCTGGGCCACTTTCCTTCAAAGGAGATCTCGGTTCCCTGATAAGTCAATTGAAGACTTCCATTAACCTTTGTCAGAAGATTCTTAAACAGATCTTCAGTGAAATTCATATTGTCTACATAATTCCAATAAGATGCATAATACTCAAGTAAAGTGAAATCCGGAAGATGCGAGGCATCCATTCCCTCATTTCTAAATGATCTGGCGAACTCATAAACCCGATCAAAACCTCCGGCAATCGCACGCTTGAGATAAGTCTCCGGAGCGATACGAAGATAAATGTCAATATCCAGAGCATTATGATGAGTCTTGAAAGGACGAGCCAGCGCCCCAGTGGCTTTATTGGTCAAAACCGGTGTGTCAATCTCGGTAAAACCATGATCATCCAAAAAATCTCTGATTGTCCGAATAATCTGCACTCTTTTTTTAAATCGCTCCCTTGACTCTTCCGACATAATCAGATCAAGATACCTTTTACGCAAACGAAGCTCCGGATCGGTAATCCCATGAAACTTCTCAGGTAAAGGCCGCAATGACTTGGAAAGAAAGGTAAAACTGGATATGTCTATGGTTTTTTCACCGGTTCTGGTAGTAATGGTTTCCCCTTCAATGCCAATAAAATCACCTACATCCACCAGGCGTTTCATATCCTCGAACTGCTTACCCAACTTGTTTTTCTGCACCGAAAACTGTATCTTCCCGTCAATATCATACAGATGTCCAAATGCTAGCTTTCCAAAATACCGTAATGAGATTATTCGTCCTGCCACCTTCACTCCACTGGTGCCATCAGGAAGCTTCGATGCCTCACTCAACCGATGTGTACGCTCGAAACGCTCACAATAGGGGTGATATCCAGCCTCTATAAGTTGAGGCACCTTATCAAGGCGAACCTTCATCTGCTCATGTAAATCAGTTTGAGTATCCACAGATCCAATCTCCAAATATTAAATTCAATGACTCCGGCTTATTACAGGGAAAAAACAGTAAGTACGAATACGTATCACATCGACAGTTATTTCTTTTTCCAAAAACAGCCAGTTACTACAAACCGCTAAAAATAGTTCATTTATCCGGGATTTCAAAACAGGATTACACAATTATTCTAATTTCGAAGCTATAGATTCCATAATGAGTCTTATTCTTAGGGATTCGGCAATAAAAAGTTTCTTTTACCTAATTTGGACGTTTAAAGAACGACAGCTACAACCAAACCTAAATAAGGTTTAATTTTCTTTTTTTTTTAATAAAAGTGAACAAAACTATTGATATCTGAACAGATATAAACGATCTTATCATTTGATTTATTTGGTTTTAGGTTGCCACTCTGTCTATTCAGGTGATCTGTAATTTATTCTTCTGAATAAGCTCAAATCCATTCAGGAGGCTTTTTTTTGGGAAAATCAATCATAATGGTGTATGTAATGGCCACAATATGCAATTCTGCAAGCCTGATCTCTCCGAATAATCCCAATCTTCAATATTTTGGCAGATTCGATTTTTCAAACCCTTCTGAAACTGCTTTCGAATGGCCAGGAGTCTATATCCGGGCATCATTCCAGGGCACATCCTGTAAAGTAATTCTGAAAGGCAATGATTTTTTCGATGTCTTTATAGATGATAAAGCGGTCGCAGTCATCAAGTCCAGCCCCCGAATTGATACTATCGTTGCGGCTAACGGCCTTGAGGATAAAACTCATCAGTTACTCCTTAAAAAACGCTCCGAATCCAGCTCTCCCTCTTTTTTTCTGGGTATGATACTGGATAGCGGAAAAACACTGGTACCCCCTCCTGCCCCACCAACCCGCAAAATTGAATTTATCGGTGACTCCTACACAGCAGGTTTCGCAAATGAATATGACTCAAGAGAATGCCCTCCCGATAAAGCAGATTCCATCATCATGAGCTATACAAATACCAATAAGTCTTTCGGCCCACAAGTCGCCAGCTATTTCAATGCCCAGTACCAGATCAACGCCATCTCTGGTAAAGGCCTGGTTCGTAACTATAACGGTTTGAATCCAGGCAAAGAGCTTCCCTTCTACTATGAAAAAACCCTACTTTCATCTGATGACAAAATCTGGGATTTCTCCAAGTGGAAAGCAGATGTGGTTGTGATAGGTATTGGGATTAATGATTTCCAGGCCGATCCACCTTATGCCGACAGCGCCCGCTTTGATTCTGTATATTGTCAATTATTAACAAAGCTTCGTAAAAACTATCCCGGGGTAAAGTTTATCTGCTGTGCAACAAAGGTTTGGCCCACAGATGCCCTGATACCACGAATTAAAAGTATTGTGGAAAGTCAGAAAAAAAGTGGCCATAAAGATATCTGGTATTATGAATATGCAACAGAAAACAAGGCTCTTTATGGGCATCCGGGAATCAATGATCATCAAAGTATCGCTAAAGGACTTATTCCACTTATTGCCGAAGCAACTAACTGGAAAAAGTAGTTTACGATGCCATTTCTTATTTGTGACTTGATTTGTTTGGGAGGCTTATGAGAATGCTTCAGAATTTAACTATCCCAATATGGAAATGAGATGAAAAGTATATGTGTTTACTGTGGTTCCAGTACCGGAACCGATATGATTTACCGTAAGACAGCAATTGATCTTGGAAAAGCACTCGCCCACTACAATATCAGACTGATTTATGGAGGCGGGAAAATTGGTCTGATGGGTGAACTGGCAGACTCTGTTCTTAACAATGGTGGAGAAGTGACAGGTATTATTCCACGATTTCTATATGAAAAAGAGGTCGCCCATACCGGACTTACAAAACTTATGGTAGTCGAAACAATGCACCAGAGAAAATCAGCCATGATAGAAGAATCCGATGGCTTTATTACTTTGCCCGGAGGTTTTGGAACTCTGGATGAAACTTTCGAAGTAATCTCATGGGGACAACTGCAACTGCATCAAAAACCCTGTGCTTTTTTTAATATACAGGGATATTACGATGAGCTTAAAAACTTCATAGATAAAGCCATAGCAGAGGGCTTCATTGATAAAAAATATAAGCAACTGTTCTGTTTTGAAAGTAATCTGTTAAATATTATGGATTTTTTCTCCACCTATATTCACCCCTTCTCAGATAAGGCTGTAGAAGCCATAAATGCGCAAAACAAATCTAGAAATGAGTAAATCCGACCTCATTAAACAGTGGTTCGAAATTCTTTATTCAAGGGCCACCCAATCACTACTTCCCCAAATGGAGATTCCTTGATTGACAATGATTTGATTCCAGGCTATATCTCCGTGGTCTTTAATTACACTCTTTCTCATCCAATCCGACCTGCAGAGATAAACGACAGTATTCTTCTTTCTGATCAGTGTTTATAGAGTGGATTTGTCAATTCATCTTCCGTTTGGAAACTTTCTTAAGAATTTCAGCCTGATCAGAGAAGTTATAAACTCGTTCTGTTCATAAGCTGACAGACTTTTTTCTTTATGATACTGTTAAACACTATCCTTTGTATAAGTATTAAATGCTGGCACTAAAACAAATAAAAAAAGAACACTGATCATTTATCTTCAATAACAATGACCCTTTTTTATCACTATTCCTCTTCCATGCCACTAATGAAAAGATCAATATCACTTTGCAGCAGCTCAAAAAAATTCTGAAAATTCTGTGGTGAATAGTTTCCATAATACCAGGCTTTATATACGGTATATTCATCCATAGCTACAAATGAGCCAACACGGGTCTCCTGGTTAAGCATATTAATAATAGAAAGCAAGGTTGGGTCTTCTGGATTATAGTCCTGTGCCCCCTTGAAGGCAGTAGTAAACATAAGCCCGTTATTCTCTTCACTGATAGCAAACCAGACTTTTTCAGGATGCTCAAAAGTGTAAACACCATCATCTACAGTTTCTGTACATCCGATTTTTGCCAAATGTACTCTTATTGAAATCAAATCGTCGTTTTTTGGTATTGTCTGCTCATTCATAATTTTTCCTTGTCCTTTAAATTTTGCCGGCAAATCAATTTAGTCTTCCTGATTCCTACACTACCAATCTAATATCTTTCATCACGATTTGAAACCCTGCAAAATTTTTTATCCCTGCAAGACAAGGAAAAAATAGTGTTTTTTGCCTGTGATGCATTTTTTAAGCTCCAAAATATGCTTTTTACCCAAATTATCCATTCAGGCGGTGTTCGTTATAAACGTTAAAACAAGTATAATCACACCGAAAAAGATCTTTTTTCTATCCATGGCGGTTTTCTATAAATTGTAATGCAAAGCAAATAACGTCAGATATAAATTCCAAAACTCAAATAATAAATTCTAAACAAATCCCAATGACCAATAATTTAAACACGGAAAACTCCTGTTCTCGTTTCAAATTTTGAATTTTCCTGATCTTGTTCCTATTTAGAATTTCATTAAATAATTCTATAAATAATTTCTCCCAGCATTCTGAACAGCGGCAAAGGTAGAGCCGGTGAAACTTTCTGCATGATTCTGAAAAGAAGTTGATCTTCTCTGGGTTTTCCTTCAGTACCAGGATAGACAAGGTCGTAATAAGGAACAACACTGGTTCCCCAACGACGCTTAAACAGATCCAAACCAGTATTATTAGAGGATGTTCGGCCAAAGGATACAACTGGAGTGTTACTACTGATTGCTCTTTTTATTCCATGCCAATAAAGAAAATGAGCACATCTCAATCTGTCATTTTTGCAGGGCCTTGCAAGGTATTCAAAAGAATAAAGCCATTTGTTTTTAAGTATCCATAAACCTGC